>DUQM01000017.1 GCA_012837825.1 Actinomycetota bacterium
AATGATTATCTTCTTATGGAACTGCTTGAAAATTATTCCTGTGATGAGGAAATAGATGTCAGAATAGGCAGTGAGATTTATGGAAAAGATACCTGCGACTTAAGCCTCGTATCGACAAAATACTGCTATGATGGAAATTCCATAGGTTCAATAGGGATAATAGGCCCTAAAAGAATGGATTATTTTAAAGTAACAAACACTTTAAGCACTTTCAGGACAAATCTGACAGATGCTCTTAATCTGAAAAGTTAACTCTAAAATAAACATCTTTTTATTTTAATTATCGGAGACAGAAAATAGACAGAAAAAAGACGTATTACAGGGGAAGTATTTTTGCATTTTTTTTATTTTCCATTAAAATAAAATATTTGCTTGTGATTATTTAACGGATAATTTTTAAATTAGAGGAATTTAAGTGACATCAAGAAAAAAAGATTATTATGAAATTCTACAGGTTGAAAGAACCTGTACGATTGAAGAGATAAAGAAATCTTACAGAAAGCTTGCAAGAGAATATCATCCGGATGTCAATAATGGTGATGCTGAAAAAGCTGAGAAGTTTAAAGAAATCTCCGAGGCTTATGCTGTTCTCAGCTATGAAGAAAAAAGAAGACAGTATGATAATTTCGGTTTTTCAAACAGTCTTTTTGAAAACTTTGATTCTGAAAGTGTTTTCAGCGAATTCGGTTTCGGCGACATATTCAATATGTTTTTCGGAGGTTTTGGCGGTGATTCATTTTCATCAAGGTCTTCATCAAAAAGACAGTCAAAAGGCAACAATATAGAAGCAAGAATAGAGATTAGCCTTAAAGAAGCAGCTTTCGGAACAGAAAAGGAAATACAATATAATGTTAATGATCTTTGCGAAGAATGCAGCGGAACAGGAAGCGCCCAGTCAGACGGAATTGAAAAATGTCATGTCTGCAATGGTACAGGACAGATAAGAAATACAAGACAGACTTTTATAGGAAGCATTGTTACGACATCAGCCTGCAGTAATTGCAGCGGCACCGGACAAATCATTAAAAATCCGTGTAAAAAATGTTCCGGCAAAGGCTACTACAGGCAGAAAAAATCTGTTAAGGTAAAAATACCGCCGGGAATTCATGAAGGAGACAGTATCAGGGTTACAGGCAAGGGCAACTCTCTGGGCAGAGGTTCTGTTAGCGGAGATCTTTTTGTAAATGTGAGCATAACTCCGCATCCTGATTTTAAAAGAAATGGAAATGATATCACATCATCTGTAAACATATCTTTTACCCAGGCAATACTTGGAACAAAAATTAATTTTGAAACTCTGGATGGGCCGGAAGAAGTTGTAATAGAACCGGGCATACAGCCAAATACAAAAATAATAATGAAATCAAGGGGCATGGTTGAGTTTAACGGTTACAGAAGAGGCGATCTGATTATTGATGTCAATGTAAAAATTCCAACCAGGCTTACAAAAGAGGAACTCGAATCTCTTAAAGTTATAGCGCATAATCATGGTGAGGTGGTCGGAGACGGAAGCAAATCTTTTTTTACCAATCTTAAAGATGCTTTTAGAAAATAATATTTCTTTTTGTTATGAGCTATCCTTATTTTTTTATTGAACCTGCAAATATCAATTCTGGTGAAATCATCATAGACGGTGATAATCATAATCATCTTACCAGGGTGCTAAGGGCAAAATCAGAGGATATAATAGAGCTTTCAGATAATAAAAATTACAGATACATCACGAAGATCATTAAAATAAATAAGAAAAACACCTTTCTTGAAATAATTGAAAGAAAAGAAATCGCATCTGAGAATATAATAATAACATTATTTCAATGCATGCTTAAAAGAACTTCAATGGAACTTGTAGTCCAGAAATCAGCTGAACTTGGAATAAACGGTATTTTCCCGGTAAAAAGCAGAAGAGTCATAATTGAAGACAGAAGCGCCGGTGATAAAACAAAAAGATGGAGGAAAATTGCAGAAGAAGCGTCAAAACAATGCAAAAGGGACTTTATTTTAAATATAAATGAAAGAATTTCCTTAACAGACATAAAACCTTCAGATTTTGATGCAACATACCTGTCTTATGAAGAACTGGACAAGTCATCCATGAAAGATATCAATATAATTGATGATCTGAAAGAACTGATTAAAAAAAGATCCGATTCTCTGCAAACCTTAAAGATAGGTTTTGTAACCGGTCCTGAAGGCGGCTTTGAAGAAGATGAAGTAAAAGATCTCATTTCCAAAGGAGCAAAACCGATAAGTCTCGGCAGCAATATATTAAAAGCCGAAACCGCCTCTGTATTTCTTGCTTCAATCATTAAATATACCGCCTCTGTCTTTTTCTAACATCATTTTGGTTTTCTGAATTTGAATATTTTAAAAATTATGAAAGCAAGCGCAGACAAAATTTATAAATTTTCCATCACTACTCTTGGCTGCAAGACAAATCAGAGCGAATCGGATGAAATAGCATACAGACTTACAGAAGCAGGAATGCTGTATGATGGAGAATACCTGGATGCTGATGTTGTCATTATTAATACATGCACAGTTACAATGGCAAGCGACAGCAAGGTGCGGCAGCTTATAAGGAGAGTAAAAAAGAAAAACCCGGAGGCTCTGCTGATAGTTACAGGGTGTTATGTTGTTTTAAATGAAGATTTTCTGGAAAAAGAAAACATAGGAAAAATTTTCACCAATGAGAAAAAAAAGGATATTCCTGATTTCGTCATTGGCAGATTGGGCATAAAAAGAGATGCAGGAAAAGTTTGCGGCGGCGATAACTTTTTTTCGCAGATACATACAAGGCAGTTAATCAAAATACAGGACGGTTGCAGACAGAAATGCTCTTATTGCATTGTTCCGTTTGTGAGAAGCAGATATGTCAGCGAAAATCCGGAAAAGATAATCAGGGAGATAAATCTTGTATCCGGCAAAGGTCTTGAAGAAATAGTTCTTACAGGTACTCATATAGGAAAGTATGGGATTGAAACAGTGCAGAATGGGAAAAAATATCCTCCGGCAAACAGTGATTTTTACGATAAAGAAGATACAGACGTTTTTGATCTCGGATACCTTCTTAAGCTCATACTTGAAAAGACTGATATCAGAAGAATAAGGCTAAGCTCTATTGAAATAAATGAGATCAGCGATGAAATAATTGACCTGATTGCCGGCAGCGGAAGAATTGCAAGACATTTGCACATACCTTTGCAAAGCGGAAGCGACAGGATATTAAAGCTTATGAAAAGACCCTATAACATAGATTTTTTTGCAAAAAAATTAGTAAAAATAAAGAAAGCGGTTCCTGAAACAGCATTGACGACAGATATAATAGTCGGTTTTCCGGATGAAAGCGAGGAAGACTTTTACAAGACGGTTAATTCAATCGAAAAGTTTTTATTTTCCAAAGTACATGTTTTCAGGTTCTCGCCCAGATCGGGGACGGTTGCAGAAGGCATGGAAAAACAGATCCCTGACAGTATCAGATATTACAGGGCTCTGCTCTTAAGGAATTATTGTGATTCAGTCCGGAAAAAATATATTAAATCCTTCTTAAATAAAAAAGTAAGCGTTTCGGTAGAGAAAGCAGATAAAGAAAAAATGACGGCTTCGGGGATGAGCGAAGAGTATATAAAGGTAGCAATTGCCTTAAAAAGCGGAAAAGACAAGGATGTCATAATTCAGGGGAGAATATACGAAGTACTTGTTACCGGTGTTTCGGATACCGGACTTACAGGAGAACTTCTTAATTGACGTATTTTTTGTTTTTTAACTTTTAACAACTATAATATTAATGTTATGTTAATACTTAATACTTTTACAGGAGGTTATTTTGGATTGTATTTTCTGTAAAATAGCAAAAAAGCAGATAGAAAGCAGTATTGTTTTTGAAGACGAGGATTTTATCGTCTTCAAAGATATAAATCCGGTTGCAGAAGTGCATTTGCTGATTATACCAAAAATGCATATAGAATCTTTATTGGAAATAGATTTGATGGATGCTTCAAAAATAAAGAATATGTTCAGGATAATAAAGAAAATGGCCGATGATTTTCAGATAAGCAGTGACGGATTTCGTGTGGTGACAAATATAGGAGAATCTGCGTGCCAGAGTGTCAAACATCTGCATTTTCATATAATCGGCGGGCGTAAATTAGGCTGGCCTCCCGGATAAAAAAAGGAAAAACTAAAAGGAGAAAATAATTACTTGAGACCTGTAAAACAAAAATTAAAAATGGAATTTGCAAAAAATCATTCCATTGCCGAACTTCTTGGTGAAAGAGATAAATATATAAAAAAGATAGAGCAGGATTTTAACGTTGATATTTTTGTGCTGGGCAATGATGTGGAAATAACAGGACAGAAAAAAAACGTTGAACATGCAGCAAATCTTTTAAATGAACTAACTTTACAGATAAATATCGGTCAGAAAATTAATTCAGAAAAAATAAATGATTCAATACAAATTATGAACAGTAAATCCATATTAAAACCGCATGAGATATTTAATAATTATATCATTGTAAACAATGGCAAAAGGATTAAGGCAAGGACTGCAGGACAGCAGAAATATATAGAAGCAATAAAGAATAATACCATCATATTCGGGATAGGACCTGCAGGAACCGGGAAAACCTATCTTGCACTTGCTATGGCTGTCAGCGCGCTGAAAGCAAATGAAATAGGAAGAATAGTCCTTGTAAAACCTGTAGTTGAAGCAGGCGAAAAGCTCGGCTTTCTTCCGGGGGATTTGTATGAAAAAATCAATCCTTTTTTAAAGCCTCTCTATGACGGCTTGTATGAAATGCTGGATGTGGAAATTTTTCAGCAGTATATGGAAATGAACATAATAGAAGTTGTGCCGCTTGCATATATGCGGGGCAGAACTCTTAACGATTCTTTCATCATACTTGATGAAGCCCAGAATACCTCGCCTGAGCAGATGAAAATGTTTCTGACAAGGCTTGGTTTTGGTTCCAAAGTAGTGATAACAGGTGATATCACCCAGATAGATCTGCCTGAAGGAAAACAGTCAGGACTGATGATAGTAGATAGCATTCTTAAAAATATCCAGGGGATAGATTTTGTATATCTGACTGCTGATGATGTTGTAAGACACAACCTGGTTCAGAAAATAGTAAATGCATATAAACAGTATGAAGAAGATACAGCAAAAAAGAATATGGCTGAAAGATCTTCTGAAAAAAAGATAAATAAGAATATTTAATTTTTTTTTCAATAGACATGTTTTCAAAGAAAATAAAAAATCAAACCAAAAGCATGGTTAAAGTTAAAAACCTAAGAGATAAGAACAGAGGTTTTTTCAGCAGGTATTTCGGCATCAGAAGTATGTTTGCAAAAAAGCTGTATACCTTTCTTATTACCTTTGGAATAGTCGTTGCAATACTTTCTTATAATTTTACTCCTGATCTTGGCATCGAGCTTGGAAAACAAAGTCCCAGGACGATCAAGGCAAACAAGAGCATAAGCTTTGAAGATCCTGTCAAGACAGAGGAAGACAGGAATAAAAGAGAGATAGAAGTTGAGGACGTCTATAAATATGATACCCGGGTTTTAAACGGCAAAGAAGGAGCGCTATACCAGATAAGATTTTTCTTCCAGCTTGCAAAAATCGTGCAAAAGAAAGAGTCAATGGAGATTGCTGAAAAAACGGATTATATGTCTGCGATTCTGGGAGGCAGTTATGAAGAACAGGTGATAAGAGAATCCATTAATCTTGATTTTGAGAAAAACGGTATTCTGATGGATGAAACATTGGCTCTGGCAAAAGAGATAATGAAGGAAAATATAAAGCCAAATGATATAGATGCCAAAAAAATAGAAATAAGCAGGATAGTGAAAGAACGGGACAACCTTGCCGCGACTGAAAAGATAATTGTTTCGGGAGTTCTGACGCATAATCTCAGACCTACTGCTGTTTTTGATTCTGCGGCTACCGAAAAAGCAAGAATACAGGCAAGAGAGGAAACTCCTCCGCACGTAGTTACCATAGTTGAGGGACAGACTATAGTCAGCGAAGGCGAGATTGTAAGCGAAAATGATATTCTCATACTTTCAAATCTCGGGCTGCTTAATACCGGTTTTAACTGGAAAGCATTTCTGTATATATGTTTTATAAATCTTGTCACTTTCTCAATTTTTTATTTTTATCTTTTCAAGTTCAATAAGAATATTTTTGACAATATGAGGAAATTATGGATTGCTTCAACCATAATTATTATTTTTATTGCTCTCATAAAAATATTTACGACTTTGTCTAATCTTCATCTTAATTTCTGGGTATATCTTTTCCCCATAATGGCTGCTTCAATGCTCGGGACTGTAATTTTTGATACAAGAGTGGGAATTATTCTGTCCATAATCCTTGCTGTGAATCTTGGTATTGCAGCTAACTTTGATTATCAGATGGCCCTTATTTATTTTCTCGGCGGAATATTTTCGACATTTCTGGTTTCCAATGTGTCACAGAGAAGCACAATAATGAAAGGCGGATTTTTAAGCTCTCTTTTTCTTGCTTTTTTATTTCTGATAACCAATCTTATAGGCGGAGATTTCAAAACCATTGCGCTTTATTTTATCCTGGGGATAGTAAACGGTGTTATTTCTGCGATTATTACCATAGGGCTTCTTCCTTTCATAGAATCATCATTCAGGATAGTGACGGCAATGGGGCTTCTTGAATTATCACACACAGATCAGCCTTTGCTTAAAGAATTATTGATTAATGCTCCCGGAACATATAATCACAGCATTCTTGTCAGTCATCTTTCTGAATCCTGTGCCAATGCTATCGGGGCAGATGCCCTTCTTGTGAAAGTAGCTGCTCTTTATCATGATTTGGGAAAAATGAAAAGGCCTGAGTACTTTTATGAAAATCAGTTAAACGTTGAAAATATTCATGACAGGCTCAACCCTTCCATGAGCAAGAATATTATTGCCAACCATATCAAAGACGGTGTCGAGATCGCTATAAAAAATAAAATACCCAAAAAAGTTGTTGACATAATCTCCCAGCATCACGGAAGTTCCGTAATCACTTATTTTTATAAAAAGCAAAAGGATATTGAGTTAATGAGATTAAGCACTTCAAATCCGGAGGGGGTAATGGAGGGGCATTTCAGATATCCTGCAAATAAACCGAAAACCAAAGAGGCTGCAATACTGATGCTTGCCGATGCTTCTGAAGCAGCAGTAAGATCCATTGACAAGATAACTCCGAAAAAAATAGAGCAGATGGTAAACGATATAGTAAAATCAAAAATAGACGATGAGCAGCTAAGTGAAGCCGATATAACGATAAGAGAAGTAAATGTAGTAAAAAATACGCTTATTGACGGACTTATATCTATATATCATTCAAGAATTTCATACCAGGACCCGGCTCCGACACTTGCAATTGCTGCTGAAAAAGAAACACAGTGATTTCTAAAAAAATCGTTTGAAATATTAAAAATCTTATAGAAAGAAAATAAATGGAAGTAATAATAATAAATAATCAGGATGATATTGATATTGACGAAGAAAAAATAAGTTCTGTTGCCAGATTCATATTCAGCCAGTTCGAGAAAGATGAAAGCAGCGAGCTGAATATTGCCCTGATAGGTAAAGATGAAATAAGAGAAATAAATAAAAAATACAGGCAGGCTGACAAACCGACCGATGTATTATCTTTTTCATACAGATCAGACGGGGATATTTTTGGTTTTATGGGTGATGAGAAAGAGTTTAGAAAGGAGTACGGTTTTTTTACGGTAGGAGAGATTCTTTTATGTCCTGCTGTTGCCGGAGATAGGGTTGAGGATTATGGCGACGGCTGGAATCTTGAAAAAATTCTTATATTTTTAATAATACACGGCATTCTTCACATATACGAATATGAACATGATTCAGATGAAGACAGGCAGAGAATGGAAAATGAGCAGCTAAGACTGCTTAAACTTGCTGAAAAAGAGTTCAACCTCTTTTAGAGTTGACAGGTATAGTAAAATTTAGATGAAATTACTTTTTGCCTGCTGAATTTGACATGGAAAATATTTCAATTAAAGTTTTAAATGACATAGACACTGAAATTACGCTTGAGCTAAAAAAACTTGAAATCTCAAATCTGGGACGAAGTGCTTCAATAAACGAGTGGGTAATCCCTGTTTTAATAAAATATGGGAAAGTAATTACGGCTGTTAAAAACAGCGAATCTGATTTGAAAGAAAAAGAAAAAATTATCGGTGTGAATGAGCTTTTAAGGAAATGGGATGATCCGGCAACTGTTTTTATTCATTCTTTTTATGTAGAAAAATCTTTCAGAAAAAAAGGTATAGGAAGCTTTTTGCTTGAAGAATCCATAAAAATACTTAAGGGAGAAAAAATCAGGAAAATTGAACTTACTGTTGACAGCAGAAACTTGCAGGCAGTAAAGCTTTATGAAAAATTCAATTTTAAAAAAACAGATCATTTTAAAGATCTGTATGGTTTGGGAGTGCACAGGGATCTGATGATATGCAGGATATAAAAAAAGAAAAAAACGTACCAGACAGAGATTTGACATTCAGGTCAGGCTTTGTGACTATCGCCGGCAGAGCAAATGTCGGCAAATCCACTCTTATAAACAATATTATTGGACAGAAAGTTCTGGCAACTTCTTCAAAACCCCAGACTACAAGAAAAAGAACTAACTGTATTTATAATGATAATAATTCCCAGATTATTTTTGTGGATATTCCGGGATTCCTGAAACCAAAGACCCTGCTGACTGAAAAACTAAATAATTTGATCCAGAAGACTTTAAGCGACGTTGATCTGGTTATTATGATGACCGATGTTTCTGCAGGTGTAGGCACAGGTGATTTTTTTGTTTACGAGAAAATAAAAAATTCGGGCAAACCTGTTATTTTTGTATTAAATAAAATAGATGAAGCAGGAAAAGAAAAGATAAAGCAGGAAAAGGAAAAGCTTTTAGAACTTTCTCCCGAAAAAGATATAGTGGAGATATCTGCTCTCAGGAAAATAAACATACCTGTACTTATTGAAAAAATCAAAACATTTTTGCCGGAATGTGCTCCTTATTTTCCAGACGATATCTTAACTGATGTACCTGTCAGGGAGATTGCCGCTGAAATAATAAGGGAAAAACTTATAAGCCTGCTAAGCGAGGAGCTTCCCCATACTATTGCTGTGGAAATTGATAAATTTGAAGAAGCTTCCGGAAAAAAAAATATTATAAGAATTTCTGCGATAGTTTATGTTTCAAGGAAATCACATAAATCAATGATAATCGGTAAATCAGGACATGTGCTCAAGGAAGCGGGAACACAGTCCAGAATCGAGATGGAAGAACTTCTGGGAAACAGGGTTTTTCTTGAAATGTGGGTCAAGGTTCGTGAAAACTGGACTATGAACGAAAAAGATCTGAAAGAATTCGGTTTTGTAAATTAATTTTATTAATAATCAACATTATTTATGTAAATGTTATTTTTTAATGTTTGAAAGGTTCGGTGATTACTACGTTAACTAGAGAACAATTGGCAAAAACAATAGACCTGACTTATCTTAAACCGGCTGCAACAGTAAAAGAAATTGAAAGTTTGTGCCTGAAATCAAAAAAGTATCATTTTGCAAGTCTGTGTGTAAATCCCTGCATGATAACAATTGCCAGAAGATTTCTGGCTGATACCGACGTAAAGGTATGTTCCGTTGTGGGTTTTCCCCTGGGAGTCAATTCAACAGAAACAAAAGTCTTTGAAGCCAAAGACTGTGTAAAAAAAGGTGCTGATGAAATTGATGTAATGATTAATATCGGCGCTCTAAAAAGCGGAAATTTTGTCTTTCTTGAGAAAGAACTGCTCATAATTGTCAATGTTATCAGGCGGGAGCAGATGGCTGAATACAACAAGCATATAAACATAAAGATAATAATAGAGACAGGCAATCTTCTGAAGGATGAAGTCAAAAAAGTATGCAAGATAGTAGAAGACATAGGAGCTGATTTTATTCAGACATCCACAGGATATGGCACAAGAGGAGTGGAACTTGATGATATCAGGCTTATAAGAGAAATAGTCACGAGGAACATAGGGGTTAAGGCTTCTGGCGGAATAAGAACATTTAAAGATGCACAGGCACTGATAGATGCCGGAGCCACAAGGATAGGTACAAGAGCCGCAGTCGCAATAATGGACGAGTATGCTGAGCTTTTTGACAAATAGAATTTTAAAATCAAAATAAAGATTTTTATATGCCGACATATAAAGCAAAAGGTCTTATCATCAAATCATATCGTCTTGGTGAAGCAGATAAGATAGTAAAAATATTCACTCCGGATATGGGTCTGATAAGCGCGGTCGCCAAAGGTGCTTTCAATATGAAGAGCAGATTTTCGGGCAGACTTGAGCTGTATAATGTTATTGACTGTGAATTTTCCCAGGGCAGGACTCTTGATATTGTCAGCCAGGCGGAAATACTGGAAATATTTAACGGCATTTCAGGGGATTTTTTAAAATTCAATTACACCCAGTCATTATCCGAAATGATATTAAAGACACAGTCTGAAAAAGCAGCATCCTACAATCTTTTTAAGCTGACCTATCTTGTAATAAAGAAGATGAATAATATTGATGACAGTAATGAAGTTTTTTTACAGATGCTTCTTATCTTCTTTATGATTAATTTTTCAAAAATCATGGGTTATGCTCCCATGTTAAAATGCTGTACTGTCTGCGGCTGCGAAATGCTGAAAAATCCGGAAATTTTTTCTGTGAAATACGGCGGAACAGTATGTAGAAGCTGCTCTTCGGGTAAAAGCGGGATAATTTTTTTTAATGATGAAGAGATGCATCTGCTGACAGGTCTTTTAAGCTGTCGTCTTGAGGAACTGACAGATTTTAAAGTTAGCTATAGAACTTCTTCCAGGATCTTGGACCTGATGGCTGAATATGTTTCATTTCATTCTGAGATAAATCTGTCAAGCCTTGCTTATCTGAAAAAAATACACAAAAATATTGTCTGATCTGATATCCGGAAAAAATTTCAAATTGACTATAACTTTAATAATTATTAAAATGAAAACTTATGGATTTTCAGGAAATTATATTTAATTTGCAAAAATACTGGTCTGCAAAAGGCTGTATCATAAAACAACCAATGGATGTTGAAAAAGGGGCAGGAACATTTAACCCTGATACTTTTTTAAGGTGTCTTGGTCCTGAGCCATGGAAAGTAGCTTATGTTGAACCATCCAGGAGACCGGCTGACGGCAGGTATGGAGAGAATCCTTTTAGAACACAGTATTATTATCAGTTCCAGGTGCTTTTAAAGCCTTCTCCTGATGATGTAATAGATCTTTATCTTGGCTCGCTTTCAAGCCTTGGAATTGATCTGAAAAATCACGATATCAGATTTGTTGAAGATGACTGGGCTTCACCGACTATAGGAGCGGCAGGACTGGGCTGGGAAGTCTGGGCTGACGGAATGGAAATCACGCAATTTACATATTTCCAGCAAATGGGCGGTATTTCTCTTAAGCCTGTATGCGCTGAACTGACATACGGACTGGAAAGAATAGCTATGTATCTGCAGGACAAAGACAGTTTCTGGGATCTTGCCTGGACAAAAGGAATTACTTATGCTGATGTTCATCTTGAATCGGAAAAACAATGGTCAGTATATAATTTTGAGGTTGCCGACATAGCAATGCTGCAGGATCTTTTCAATAAATTTGAAAAGGAATTTTCAAATGCATTAAAAAAAGACCTTGTTTATGTTGCCTGTGAATATGTTCTGAAATGCTCACATGTATTTAATCTGCTCGATGCAAGAGAAGCAATAAGCGTTTCGGAAAGAACTTCTTATATAGCAAGGGTAAGGAATATAGCAAAACTTCTTTGTGCTGCATATATCAGCCAGAGAGAACAGCTGGGATTTCCTCTTTTAGGGAAAGAAAAAAATGGAGAGTAAAAACTTACTTTTTGAAATAGGAACAGAAGAGCTGCCTTCTTCATGTATTAATGAGGGAATGCAGTCTTTCGAAAAAA
This sequence comes from Actinomycetota bacterium, assembly GCA_012837825.1. NCBI lineage: Bacteria > Bacillati > Actinomycetota > Actinomycetota bacterium. The sequence goes on from DUQM01000017.1 coordinate 12,039, forward strand.
ATGCCAGGGAAAAATTTTCCAGAAACAGAATAGACTTCAAAAGCATAAAGACTTACGGAACACCCCGAAGACTTGTAATTCTGGTTGAAGACCTTAATGTTTTTCAGAATCCTTCTGAAAAAATAATAATGGGCCCACCCAGGAAAATTGCTTTCGATAAAAATGGAAAGCCCAATCAGGCAGCTGCAGGCTTTGCCAGAAGTCTCGGTATCCAGACAAAAGAACTTGAATTTGCAGAAACTGAAAGAGGACAGTATCTGTGCAAAAAAATATCTGAAAAAGAGGAAGAGACAAGAAAGATACTCCCTGAAATACTTGCAGATATTTTAAATTCAATTACTTTTTCGGTTCAGATGACCTGGGCGGACTGGCAGACAAAGTTTGCAAGACCCATAAGATGGATACTGGCAGTCTTTGGAGATGAAATAATAAAAGTTAAAACTGAGAGTGTTGAAAGTTCTGATTTTACATTTGGCCACAGAACTCTTTCAGCAGGGAAAATTAAAGTAGGCAAAGCAGACGGCTATATTGATTTTCTTGAAAAGGAAGGGAAAGTTATCCTCGATAAAGAAAAAAGAAAAGCTATTATTCTTGATAAGATAGAAGATATAGAAAGTGAAAACAAGGGCAGGATAAAAGCAATAATCAATGAAGAACTGCTTGATGAGATAATAAATCTTGTTGAAATACCAAATGTGCTTCTGGGAAGTTTTCCCGACAGTTTTCTGGTTCTTCCGGAGGAGATACTTGTCAAAGCTATAGAGTACCACCAGAGATATTTTGCTGTCAGGAACGATGCCGGAAAGATCATTCCAAAATTTGTAGTTGTGCAGAACGGTATAAAAGATAGTGACGGCAGCATTATAAAAGGAAATGAAAGAGTTTTAAAAGCAAGGCTTTCAGATGCATCTTTCTTTTACTCGGAAGACAAGAAGTATTCCTGGGAAAACTGGATTGAAAAGCTTAAAGGCGTTGTCTTTTATTCAGGTCTTGGAACCATGTATGACAAGCAGCAGAGGCTTGAAAAAATCTGTATTTATATTTTAAGTGAATTAAAGCAGAAAAATATTATTACAGACAAAAAAATCGAATCCGACTGCGTGAGAGCTTCACAGTTATGCAAGACAGACCTGGTCACAAATCTTGTTGTTGAGTTTCCCGAACTTCAGGGAGTGGTAGGAAGGGAATATGCAAAGGAAAGAGAAGAAGAGACCGAGATCAGCGAAGCTGTTTTTGAACATTACCTTCCAAGATTTTATGGAGATATACTTCCCAAAACTTTTACAGGGACGGTTCTTTCCATTGCAGACAAACTTGATACGATTACAGGCATGTTCCTGGCGGGCAATATTCCTTCCGGTTCCGAAGATCCTTTTGCTCTCAGGAGAAGAGCTACAGGCATTGTCCAGTCTCTGATTAACAGGGAATTTGATATTGATCTTGGAAACATTATTAATTACTGTATTAGTCTGTACGGCGGTTTTGATATTTCCAAAAACCAGGATAATAACAGAAATGCGGAAAATATCTTTTCGTTTATAGCTGCAAGACTTAAGTTTCTTTATGAGAGACAGCAAAAAAGAACTGATGTAATCGATGCGATTACAAGCTCAGGATGCAGGTCGTTAAAGGAGATAACCAGAAGATATGACGCTGTTGAAAAAATAATCATTGAAGGACTTTTTGAAGACATAGTTACACCTATGATAAGATGTAAAAATATATCAAAAAATAAGGAATTTACAGATATAAAAGAAGAGCTTTTAAAAGAAAAATCTGAAAAGCTGCTTCATGAAGAACTGGTTGAAAGAAGAGAGAAAATCAAGAATAATAATCTTTCAGGCAGTTTTGACAAATCTTTAAGAGAATTAGCAAGATTCAGAAAGACAATCGACAGGTTTTTCGATGAAGTCCTTATTATGGATAAAGATGAATCAGTCAGAAATAATAGAATAAGCCTTATAGGAGAAATTCTGAGCTTATATCTTGGTATGGCTGACTTTTCTGTTATAACAATATAAAAAATGACAAAACTGAATTTTATAAATTCAGATTTATTGGGAAGAAAGGTGTAAAATGACGCAGAAAAAATACGTATATTTCTTTGGAGAGGGTACCAAAGATATGAAGAGTCTTTTAGGAGGCAAGGGAGCTAACTTGTCGGAAATGACGAACATCGGCCTTCCGGTTCCTCCGGGTTTTACTATTACTACAGAAGCATGCAACCTTTATTATGAATTGGGGCAGAAATGGCCTGAAGGATTACTTGACCAGGTAGCTGAAAATCTTAAAAAACTTGAGAAAGAAGCCGGCTATAAATTTGGTGATGAATCAGATCCGCTGCTTGTTTCTGTCAGATCAGGTTCTGCTTTTTCAATGCCCGGGATGATGGATACCATATTAAATCTTGGACTGAATGACAAGGCAGTTCAGGGCCTTATAAAGAAGACGGGAAATAAAAGATTAGGCATGGATTCATACAGAAGATTTATACAGATGTTCGGCGATGTCGTAATGGAAGTGGAACATGCTGAATTTGAGAAAGCACTCCAGAGAATAAAAGACAAAAAGAACGTGAAGCTCGACACAGAACTTGATGCTGAAGATCTTGAGGAACTTGTTGCTGACTATAAAGCTTTAATTAAAAAATCATCCGGTCAGGAATTTCCGCAGGACTCATTTGAACAGCTGAAGATGTCTATAAATGCTGTTTTTAAATCCTGGAACAATAAAAGGGCATTTACTTACAGAAATCTTCATGATATTCCTCATGATCTTGGAACCGGAGTAAATATACAGATAATGGTTTTCGGCAATATGGGCGACAACTCCGGAACAGGTGTTGCATTTACAAGAAACCCTTCCACAGGCGAGAAAAAAGTTTATGGAGAGTATCTTACCAATGCACAGGGAGAAGATGTGGTTGCAGGAATCAGAACACCTAGAGATCTGGATCATCTGCATGATGAGATGCCCGAAATATATAATCAGTTAATGGATATTTTTGAAAAACTGGAGCTTCATTATAAAGACATGCAGGATATGGAGTTTACTTTCCAGGAAGGCAGATTATATATGCTTCAGACCAGAACAGGGAAAAGAACTGCTGCTGCAGCTCTTCAGATTGCAGTGGATATGGTCAATGAAAAATTGATAGATAAAAAGGATGCCGTAATGAGAGTGGCGCCTGATCAGTTAGACCATCTTCTTCACAAACAGCTTGATTCCAAAGCAAAAGAAAAAGCGCAGCTGATTGCAAAAGGTCTGCCTGCCTCTCCGGGGGCTGCAGTAGGCAAGGTAGTTTTTGATGCGGAAACAGCGGTACAGGAATCTGAACATGGGAATGTTATTCTTGTGAGAACCGAGACTTCTCCTGAAGATATTCAGGGCATGGCAGTGGCACAGGGAATATTGACTGCAAGAGGAGGAATGACCTCCCATGCTGCGGTTGTGGCAAGAGGAATGGGCAAATGCTGTGTTGCCGGTTGTGAATCAATCAAAGTCTTTGAAAACGATCAGTATTTTATGGTTAAGGGAGTAAAGGTTAAAAAAGGAGACTGGATAACTCTTGACGGTTCAACCGGTGAAGTTTTCCTCGGCCAGCTTGCAACTGTTGATCCTGAGATATCAGGTAATTTTGAATTATTCATGGGATGGGTGGATCAGTTCAGGAAACTTGGGGTAAGGACTAATGCTGACACTCCAAAAGATGCTGAAGTTGCAAAGAAATTCGGTGCTGAAGGCATAGGCCTTTGCAGAACCGAGCATATGTTCTTTGAAGGCGTAAGGATTAAAGCAATGAGAGAGATGATTACTGCAGGAGATGCCGAAGGGAGAAAAAAAGCGCTGGCAAAACTTCTGCCCATGCAGAGGGAAGATTTTGCCAGTATTTTCAGAGTTATGGACGGACTTCCTGTAACAATAAGGCTTCTTGATCCTCCGCTTCATGAATTCCTTCCCACAGAGGAAGACGATATAAGAGAAATAGCCGAAGAGCTTGGTATGTCTTATGAAGATATGAAAGCAACCATTGTTTCCCTTCATGAAATAAATCCGATGCTTGGACACAGAGGATGCAGGCTTTCAATAACATATCCTGAAATCTGCGACATGCAGGCAAGGGCGATATTTGAAGCTGCTGCCGAGCTTGTAAAAGAAGGAAAAGCTGTTATGCCTGAAGTTATGATTCCGGTTGTGGGAGTTGTCAATGAAGTAAAAATCCTCAAGCAGCAGATTGTTGGAATTGCAGAAGCTGTCATGAAAGAAAATAATGTCGAATTTGAATATAAAGTCGGAACAATGATAGAGATCCCGAGAGCATGTATAACTGCTGACGAAATTGCCGGGGAAGCTGAATTCTTCAGTTTCGGCACTAATGACCTTACTCAGCTTACGTTTGGTTTTTCAAGAGATGATTTTGGAAAAATACTTCCTGAATATCTTGAAAAAGGCATTCTTGAAAAAGATCCGTTTGCGGTTCTGGATCAGAAAAGTGTGGGCAGTCTCATAAAAATAGCTTTTGAAAAAGGCAAATCTGCCAGAAAAGACCTTAAAGTCGGAATTTGCGGAGAACATGGCGGGGAACCGAGCTCGGTAGAATTCTGTGCAAATCAGGGTCTTGACTATGTAAGCTGTTCACCTTACAGGGTACCGATTGCAAGACTGGCCGCTGCTCAGGCTGTGATCAAAAAAGGATAAACAAAGCAATAATTTTAAACAAAGCTAAAGCAAAAGTTAGGTATTAGTTATATAATTTAATTAATATCTAACTTTGCTTTTTATATTTCGATGACTATCAGGGAAATCTTTGAAAATAAAGAAAAAGAATTTTTGTCAAGGCACGCCTCATTAAGCTCTTTTTCAAAGGGGAGAGCAGTTTATGAACCTGAGTGCGAAATAAGGACCTGTTACCAGAGGGACAGGGACCGTATAATACATTGCAAATCATTCAGGCGCCTCAAATATAAAACACAGGTCTTTTTTAATCCGGAAGGCGACCACTACAGAGACAGGCTTACACATACCCTGGAGGTATCTCAGATATCCAGGACAATAGCAAAAGCGCTGTTTTTAAACGAAGAACTGACTGAAGCCATAGCTTTGGGTCACGATCTGGGCCACACACCTTTCGGCCATGCCGGCGAGAAAGTTCTTGACGAAATCACCAGGGAAAAACTGGGAGAGAAAAGCCGTTTCCTTCATAATGAACAAAGTATAAGAGTTGTAACCGAAATAGAAAAGAACGGCAAAGGGTTAAACCTGACATATGAAGTTCTTGATGGGATAAAAAATCATTCAGAAGAATACATGCCTGCGACCCTGGAAGGAAAGACGGTCAGGCTTTCTGACAAAATAGCTTATATCAATCATGATATAGATGATGCTTTAAGGGCTGGAATATTTTCCGAGAATGATCTTCCGGAAGAGGAGATATCTATACTCGGAAGAAGCCACAGAGAAAGAATTAATACAATTGTCCTTGACATTGTCAGGAGAAGCGCTGACAGGGAAGATATAGAGCTAAGTCCTGAAATCAGCAGGTCGCTTTTCAGCCTGAGAGATTTCCTGTTTAAAAATCTTTACCTCAGAAGTCCTGTAAAGATTGAGGAGCATAAAACCGAGAAAATACTAAGAGAGCTTTTTGAATATTATGTGGAAAATTTTGATTCTTTTGCAAAAGATTATAATCTGAAAAATAATATAAATTTCAGCAATGCTGAGCTTTATGAAAACATTGATTTCAGAACAAGAATAATCCTGATCAGGGATTATATTTCAAATATGACGGACAGATTTGCGCTTAATAAATTTACTGAGATTTTCATACCTGAAAAATGGGAAATAATAAGATAGCAAAATGGTAAAATCAATAAAAGATGGCGAAGTAGCCGAATTAAAGCAAAACACGGACATAATCAGCATTGTTTCGAATTATGTAAGTCTTAAAAAATCGGGCAAAAACTTTATGGGACTCTGCCCTTTTCATAAAGAAAAAACACCTTCTTTTGTTGTTGACCCCCAGACACAGCTATATCATTGTTTCGGTTGCGGAAACGGTGGAGATGTCATTTCATTTATAATGAAAACTGAAAATCTTAGCTTTGTTGAAGCTGTGGAACTTATAGCAAAAAAAACAGGATATACCCTGAAATATGTAGAAACCGGAAGCATTAAAAAAGAAGAAAAAAAGAGCAGGCTTTTTGAACTGAATGAGCTTGCCGGGAAATATTATAATTTTGTGCTTTTTAAAAGCAGAACTGGCAGAAGAGCTCTGTCATATTTGAGGTCAAGGAAGATATCCGATGAATCTTTAAGAAAGTTTGACATAGGCTACTCGCAGGACAGCTGGGATAATTTTATCAAATTTGCCCATTCAAGAAATTTTACGGATGCTGAGCTTGTTGAGACAGGGCTCTGCACTGTTTTCCGGAAAGATGATAACAGGCCTGAGAGAAAATTTGACAGGTTCAGGGGACGAATAATATTTCCGATAAAAGATCTGCTTGGAAGAACCATAGGATTTGGCGGGAGAATAATACCGGAAGATTTTGTTTCTGAAGAATTGATAAAGGGAAGTACAGTAAAAAATTATGGAAGCAGCAAAATTGTCAGGCCTGTTAAGGCATCAAGGGGCAGGCAGAGAAATTTTGAAATGAAGAAAGCAAAGTATGTAAACTCGCCTGAAACAAAGATTTATTCCAAAAGCAGGAATCTTTACGGAATTTTTGAAGCAAAAAACAATATTGTCGAGAAAGACCTGGCTTTGATTGTGGAAGGGTATATAGATGTAATCTCATTATATGAAAACAAAATATATAATTCTGTTGCAAGTCTTGGAACAGCTCTTACATCTGAACAGATTAAATTAATTGGAAGATTTACCAAAAACATAGTTCTTATATTTGACAGCGATCGGGCCGGTATGAGCGCATCTGTAAAAGGTATTGAAAGGCTTAAGGAATATAATGAAAATCTGGATCTTTATAATGAAAGCAATATAAGCATAAGAGTCTGCATACTCGAAAAAGGATTTGATCCGGCAGACTATGTCATTCAGAAGGGTGTGGAAAAGTTTCTGAAAAAGATAGAAGAGTCGGTAGATATTATAGATTTTTCAATTGATAATATTATTAGGAAATATAATATAAAAAACCTTACAGAAAAATTAAGGGCAGCAAATGAGCTGCTTCAGTTTATAAGCTCTTTATCCTCCAGCATTATCCAGGAAGAATGCATTAAAAAAATTGCCGGAAAACTAAATCTTAAGGAAAGTATGTTGCTTGAGGAAATGCTTAGGAAGAAGTCGGTAAAGAATAATAAATATGAACAGGGGGAGGATGAAAGCAAAGAAAATCCATATGAGGAATTTGAGTCCAGGAACTTAAACCCCCAGAAAAAGAAGGAAATAGAAGCTCTTCAGCTGCTTGTACATGGCCACGACACAGATAGTATAATCCTTGATTTAAGTACCGAACTGTTCAGGTTTGAGGATACCAGAAAATTATTTGAAAAAGTGCAGAAAAAAATCAGGCTGGCAAGAGAAAGTAAAGAAGAATTAAACTTTCCATTAATAATTTCGTCAGAAGAACTTGATGATGATAATTTAAACAGGATTTATAATTATATCTATTTTTCTGATCCGGGTTTTCTTGATTTTGAAAACATATGCCAGGAAGTTGGAAGCAATCTCAAGAAACTTTTTTTAAGTGAAAAAATAGAACTGTTAAAAAACAAGATTTCTTCGCTTGAGAAAAAGATAAAAGAAATTGAAACCGGCAATATGGAAGAAATCAAAAAAGAAGAGGAAATGAAGCTGCTTGAAGAAGAATATTTATATTGCTGCAAGCTTCATATTGAACTTGAAAACAAGAAAAATTCTCTGGAGACAGATACAAAAAAATAAAAATTACTTGAAAGTAATTATTTAAATTATATAATTGTAGTTTCGACTGCTGATAATAATATTTCAGTTTATATATAAATTTTTGAGGTGATAATTTATGAAAAAAGGTTCTGAATTCAAACTTGAAGAAGTTAAGGAACTGATAAACAAAGGCAAGGAAGAAGGTGCTCTTGCAAAGGAGGATATAGCTGAAACTCTTTCTGAAATTGATCTTACAGTCGAGCAGATAGACAATATTTATGATGTCATACAGAATCTCGGCATTGAAATAATTACCGAGGAAGAAGAAGATGTCGATAGTGTAATTCAAAAGAAAAAAAGCGAAGACTTTTTAAAAATAAGTAAAATCGATCTTGGAATAAAATCTCCCACAAATGATCCGGTGAGAATGTATCTCAAGGAAATCGGAAAAGTCAGGCTGCTTACTGCCGCTGAGGAAGTACAGCTTGCAAAAAGGATTGAAAAAGGGGATATGGAGGCAAAGCGAAGATTGGTTGAGGCAAACTTAAGGCTTGTGGTAAGTATTGCCAAAAAATATGTCGGAAGAGGCATGCTTTTTCTTGACCTGATCCAGGAAGGAAATCTGGGCCTTATAAGAGCAGTCGAAAAGTTTGATTATAAAAAAGGATATAAATTTTCTACATACGCAACCTGGTGGATAAGGCAGGCAATAACAAGAGCGATTGCGGACCAGGCAAGGACAATCAGGATTCCTGTCCACATGGTAGAAACGATAAATAAATTAATCAGGGTACAGAGGCAGCTTCTTCAGAGACTTGGCAGAGAGCCGAATCCTGAAGAAATTGCAGAACAGATGGAAATAACTTCTGACAAAGTCCGTGAAATAATAAAAATAAGCCAGGAGCCTGTATCGCTTGAAACTCCTATAGGTGAAGAAGAAGACAGCCATCTCGGTGACTTTATTGAAGACCAGGAGGTAGAAGCTCCCAGTGATGCAGCTTCTTTTACAATGCTCCAGGAACAACTGCAGATGGTTTTGAATACTTTAAACGACAGGGAACGAAAAGTCATACAGCTCAGATTCGGACTGAATGACGGCCATCCCCGTACCCTTGAAGAAGTGGGCAGGGAATTTGGCGTTACCAGGGAAAGAATAAGACAGATTGAAAGCAAAACACTGTCGAAATTACGACATCCAAGTAGAAGCGGCCCCTTAAAAGATTATCTTGAAGGGTAGTAAAATCTACTTGAAATAAGCACCTTGTTTAATTATAATAGATACGTTTTGGTCGCTTGTTGACTTATTACATTTTTTCTCTTCGCTCCTCGATAGCTCAATGGTAGAGCATTCGGCTGTTAACCGAAGGGTTGTAGGTTCGAGTCCTACTCGGGGAGCCAATTAGAACACTTGTTAGCATTTAAGATAGCATCAAACGGTTTATTGCAGTCATAGAGTAGAGTTTTACCCCTTAACCTCAAGTTCGAAAGTAAAAAATTAATGAGTTGTCTTTTTTGCTCTATTTTCGAACTTTCAAATAATTCATATGCTCTTGAAGCTAGATTTAGCAAGTAATTAACAGTAATTGAAAACTTTTCATCTGCTTCTGTATGTTTCTTTAACTTAGCTTCTAATTCATATTGAGTTTGCTTAAGTTCATAGGCTTTTTTGTCATATTCGCTTTGAGTAATACTCTGGCCTAATCTCATATCCAATAAGTTATCTAATTTTGTTTGTATTTTGTCATAATCTTTTCTTAAATTTTCAATTGATTCTTTGTGATAAAGCTTTTTAGCTTCTTGGCTTTTTTGAAGTCTTTCCTTTAAATCTATTAAAACTTCTTCAGGGATTATCAGATTTTTAAGCAACTCTTTTATCTGGTCTACTAATTCTTCTTCTCTAACTCTTTCACCATTACAGTTACCTTTATATTTTGTACAGCATAGATAATTATATTTATCCTTTTTTCTGTCTGTAGTAATGCTACAACCGCAATAATCACATTTAATTAAACCTCTAAATATAAAAGGTTTTGAAGCATATTTGAAAGGTTTTTTTTGCCTATTATTTCTAACCTTTTGGCATTTATTGAATAGGAATTCATCAATTATTGGCTCATATTTGTGGGGATATAAATTGCCCTTTATTCTCATAAGGCCAAAATAAAAGGGATTCTGAAGCATTTTATGTATTTGGCTATTAGTTAAAGGTTTGTTGATTTTTGTATTATTGGTTAGCCCATCCTTTTTTAACATTTTTGTGATTTGACGTATAGAGTAGTTTCCAGTTGAATACAGTTCAAACCCTTTTCTAACTAAATAAGCTCTTTCATTATCTACTATTACTGTTTTTTTACCAGTTATTGGATCTATGGAATTTAAGTATCCTACTGGTGCTTTTCCAATCCATTCCCCATTTCTAATCTTATATTCAATACTTCTTTTTACATTATCACTAAGGGCTAAAACGTAGCTTTTGGCTCCCATTGTTGCAAAGTCCCACATAAGAATTTGAAAACTTTTAGAATTTTCATTTAATACTATGGATTCTCTTAGAAAATGTATTTCTATTTTTTCTTTTTTCCTTAGATCATCTAATACTATTGATTCTTTAAAACTTCTTTGAACTCTATCAACCGCATCAGCAACTATTGCTATTTTTTCTTTAGATGATTCAATGAAGGAAATCATATTATTGAATTTCTTTCTTTCCCCTTGAGTTGAAGATTCAATAATTTCATATATCTTAATAACTTTTAGACCGTTCTTCTTACAATATTCTAAAAGTCTTTCTTTTTGGGCATGAATAGAATGGCCTTCTTCTTGCTCTTTTGTTGATACTCTTGCAAGTATTACTGCTTTCATAATTTAATTAAATTCAATTATATTTTTTTCTACTTCTGGATATAGCTTATCTATTTCTTTTTGAACCTTTATAGTTTCCTCAATTGCTTTTACTATCTTTACAAAATGGTTAATATCTGCTGAATCCAGAAAATTATCTTTTCTCTCCTTTAGCCATTTATTTAATACCTGGTATCCACCTATATAATAATTATATACTTCTGGTACTATATTGGTAAAATACTGGGCTTCGTTTATAGATATTTTTTTGTTTTCTTTATCATATATTATATGTTTAATATACCCATCCCCATTACCCTCAAATTTTGAAGTAGTCTTATTTATTCTATATGATTTAAGTAAATGGATATCAATTAATAAATTACCTAAAGATGAAAGTTTTTTAAATAAATTGAAATCATTTGTAAAGGGAATCTTGGGAAAATCAATCTTTAGAAACTCATTATATTTATTCCGATAATTGTTTGAATATAGAATAGCATAAATGTAATTGAAAACATCTTCTGGTTCTATGGCTTGCTTATACTTGGTTGAAAGATTATCAATAACTTCTTTTTTTATATTTGAAGTTTTGCTTATTTCTTCGTCTAACAATGTTTCATTTTGAATTTTACTGTTACTGTTTTCTTTATAATTCCAAAGTGGAAAATAGTAATCATTTTCC
>DUQM01000018.1 GCA_012837825.1 Actinomycetota bacterium
GCCTTTCTGCGGGGGCGCGCTTATCTGCATGTCAAAAGTGACTTCCTCACCCGGAGCAACGCTGTCCCAGGGAAGCATGGATCTCTTGCCGTCAAATACCGTCATTTCTTTTGTGTCAAAATTAATCCAGTGATAGCCTATAAGAACAGGATTCTTTCCTCCTCTTTCCCATGTTATCGCTCCCGTGTTTTTTACCTTAACCTGTATCTCATACACCATTCCCGTTGCAAGCGCATCCGGAATAGCATCCGGCGCTACTGAGTATGAAGCATTGAACTTGCTTGCCGGTTCACCGTTTATTATCCTCTGCCACATCGCCCTTGCTTCTTCTGTGTCGGGTATCTGGATACTTATGGTTTTATTTTCTATCCAGTCCGCATGAGTAGGTATAATAGCCGTTTCAAAATCCTCAGGTTCATAGGAAAGACCGGTTTTCCCATACCTCAGCAAAGTCACCAGATCCAGATCTGTCAGAGTGTTTGAAACAAGAATATTGAAATATTTCGGTATATTGGAAAGATACTGTATATTAAGTTTCTGCTCAACAAGATATACGAGCAGATGCTGCTGCCTCTGTATTCTTCCTATGTCCGCAAGCTCGGTTGACCTGCTTCTTGAGTAGGAAAGCGCCTGTTCTCCTGTAAGATGATGGTTCCCGACAGAAAAGTTGGCGCCGGATTTTGGATCAATAAGCGGTCTGTCAATAACAATATCGACTCCCCCAAGAGCATCAATGAGTTTCACAAAACCATCAAAATCAATAGTTATATAATGATTTATATCCGCATTAAGAAATTTTGAAACAGTTTCAATCATCAGTTTCTCACCGCCATATGCATAGGCAGCATTTATTTTATCTTCACCATAGCCTGGAATTTCAACAAATGTGTCCCTTGGAATAGACAAAAGAGTCGCCTGCTCCCTTTCAGGATTCAGGTAGAGAAGCATTATGGTATCCGCCCTTCCTGTGTCATTTTCGGCATCCCTTGAATCTTTCCCGAGAAGAAGCATGGTGACAGGTTCTTCTATAGACTGGACAGGGGTAAGTATGTTTTCAATTTCCGAACTCGTTACCGAATTCATCATATTGTTTACATTATTTACATACCGGTAAAAAATCCCGGCACCTATGGCTGCTATTCCTATGACACATGAAAAAAATATAATTAAAAATTTTGCATAAAAAGGAAGCTTTTTAAATCCGTTTTTTTTCACCGTTTTTTTCAGCTCTGTGTTGATTTTATTTTCTGTATTATTTTCTTCTTTATTCATTATATGTCAATCTGTTTTTATTATATCCGCTCCAAGCTCTCTGAGCTTTTTATCAAAATTTTCATATCCTCTCATTATATGATGTATATCGCTTATTTCCGTAATCCCTTCCGCTGCCATTCCAGCAAGCACCAGGGCAGCGCCTGCCCTCAGATCTGTAGCGCTTACGGGAGCGCCCGACAATTTCGGCACACCGGTTATAACTGCATGGTGTCCGTCTATCTTTATATTTGCACCCATTCTGTTTAGCTCATCCACATACATGAATCTGTTTTCAAAAACATTTTCAGTTATTACCGATACACCCGGGACAAGCGAAAGAAACACGGAAATAATCGGCTGCAGATCAGTGGGAAAACCCGGGAAAGGAAGCGTGGATATGTGCACATTCTTAAACAATGCTCTTGTTTTTTTAACTATGACTGATTCATTGTTTACATTTGTAATGTTTACCCCGGCATCAGCAAGCTTGTTGCAGAAAATCCCCATATTGTCCCATATGGCATCCCGGATTTCGACTTTCTTCCCGCACAAAGCTGCGGCAACAATGAAAGTGCCGGCTTCTATGCTGTCAGGCATAATCTCATATTCACAGCCTCTCAGTTCATCGACTCCGTTTATGACAAGACAGTCGCTGTCAACCCCTGAGATATCTGCGCCGCATTTTATAAGGTATCTTGCAAGATCGCTTGTTTCCGGCTCCTTGGCGGCATTATAAATTGATGTTGTCCCTGATGCAAGTGAGGCAGCCATAAGGATATTTTCAGTTGCTCCCCTCGACGGAAAATCAAGATTGATAGCTGTGCCTTTCAGTCTTTTTCTCTGCCCTTTTGTGCTTGGATTTTCCGCTTTGATATAAACATAACCATGCTCTGTAACACTGTCTGCTCCCATTTGCTCAAAACCCTTGAGATGCATGTCAATCTGTCTTGAGCCAATATTGCATCCTCCCGGAATGGCAACTTTTACTTCCCCAAATCTTGAAAGAAGAGGGCCTGCAACAAGAATAGATGCGCGCATCTTTCTTACAAGTTCGTATGGAGCTTCAAAGCTTTTGATATCATCAGGATCTATCTCTATGCAATTACCTGATTTATCAAAGTTTATCCGGGCTCCAAGAAGCTCAAGAACGTCCGCCATTGTAAGGACATCATCAATAATCGGAACGTTTTTCAGTATTGTCTTTCCTTTCGACATTATTGAAGCTGCCATTATTTTTAATGCCGAGTTTTTTGCACCGCTTACTTTTACTTTTCCGGAAAGCCTGTTCCCGCCTTTGATAATATATTTCATTTAATTTAACTAAATCCGCCTTTGTGAAATTTTAAAAACTGATTATAACAAAATAATTAATTTAAAAAAATAAACCGGACAGCAGGCGCCTGTATATTTTAAAAAAATGCCGATCAGAATCTATATTATAACTTTAAAGAATGGGAAAATGTATTTTTAAGTATTTTCAGGCTCAGGTTTAAGAAAGTCAAACTCTGCGTCTGCCGGTATTGCAGAAGCTGTTCCCGGATTTAATAAAAAAATGATTGCCGCCAGGGTGGTAGCCGGTATTATTTTTTATAAGAAGTTTTTTTATTTCAGGGAAATAAAATTATTTGTAAACCAATACTTTTTTATTAAATTTGTTATTAAAAACTATTTTTAATCAAGATCCTGAATTATCCTGATAAAGATTTTAAATATTTCAGGATCAAACTGTTTTCCCACATTTTTTTCTATTTCTTCTATTGCTTCCTGCTTTGTGAGCGCTTTTCTGTAAATCCTGTCGACAGTCATGGCATCATAAGCATCAGCAAATGCAAGTATCCTGGAAAGAAGAGGTATCTCTTCTTTTTTAAGGCCGGCAGGATATCCCTTACCGTCCCAGCGCTCATGGTGACAAAGTATATATTCCGCAACAGATTCAAGCTCGGGAGAAGCCATGGCGATTCTGTAGCCTATCTCGGAATGCTTTTTCATTATATCCCACTCTTCTTTTGTCAGTTTTCCGGGTTTGTTCAATACTCTGTCATCTATCGCTACTTTTCCAATGTCATGCAGCATTGCAAAAAGTTGTAGCTCATCCATGCTTTCTTGCGGAAGGTCCATTTTCTCCCCGATAAGTCTTGAAATATGTGCAAGGCGCTCAGCATGCTCTTTGGTCTCCTGGCTCCTTGCATACATGGTATCCATGATTGAGGAAAGTATTGTATGGTGATGGCTTTTCTTTTCAAAAAGCTTTCGTTTGTTCATATACTCTTCAGCTTCTCTTTCGGCATCCCCGATATTTTCTTCAGATGAGTTTTTGGTTCCATATCCCATGGCAATGCTTATATATCTCACTTCTTCCTTTGTGCTTTCATTATACTGGCTTACCTTGTCTTCTATTTCATAAAGCAGCGAACTTGCGCTTTCCCTGCTGGTATGAGGCAGGAGCAATGCAAATTCATCGCCCCCGATTCTTGCAAGTATATCATCTTCGCGAAGGCAGCTTTCCAGGATTCTTCCTGTTTCTTTTATGATATGGTCTCCTTCAAAATATCCCAGAGCATCATTTATGAGACGAATGCCGTTTATGTCTACAAGGATTATTGAAAGTGGAAAATATTCTTCGTTGTCAAACCTGGCTTTTGCTTCCTCATAATATCTTCTGTTGTAAAGACCGGTTAGAAAGTCATGTTCATTCATGAATTCTATCTGGAGCTGGCGCTTTTTTGAATCATCTATGTCGATGATTATGCCTTCCAGAGCTTCAACGTTTCCATCGTCATCATAGGTACCCTGTCCCATCTCCCGTACCCATTTGTGCTCACCGGAAGCCGTTATTATTTTATATTCAGCCTGAAAAGAGGTTTTTAAAGCTATTGTCCGCTCCCATTTTTTCCAGAGAACATCAACAAATTCCTGAACTATAAGCTGCCTAAATGAAATTTTATTATTATTTATGAGATCCTCAGCCCTGTAACCGGTAAGCTTGAAACAGCCGTCAGAAACAAACAACATTGTCCATTCTCTGTCATATTTGCACCTGTATGCTATTCCCGGCAAATGCGAAAGAAGAACTGATTTGCTTCTTTCGCTTTCTTTTAAGGCCTCGAATCCTTTTTTGTTTTCCGTAATATCTTTCAGTATGCATAAATAATCCTGATTTTCTTCTCCGATCAGACCCAGCCCGGCTATTGTCATATCGACCCAGATATATGACCCGTCAGATTTTAATAAACGCTTTTCCATGGAATAGCCTTCTATTTCTCCTGACTTGAATTTCTCAAAAAGTGCCAGATCTTCCTCAAGATCGTCAGGATGTGTGACCCCTCTCCAGTCAAGGGAAAGTATTTCTTTTTCCGGCCTTTCCAGTATTTTTTCAAGTCCTTTATTAACCATGGATGCAAAACCAAAATTGCTGACGACTGCTATGCCTGTGGGTGCCTGCTCAAAAATAGTTCTGAAAAGATTTTCGCTGTCACGTAGCTTTCTGCTTATGAAATTCATGGTATGATTTTTTATTAAGAGTCCATGTAGAAATAAAAGCAGCAGAATAATACAAGCAACCAGTATTACCGCATGTCTTACCTGCTTGCATATCTCGCTATTCCAGAATTTCTCTGCATAGTCAACACCGAATACTGCAATAACCTTCTGCGACTGCTGATCTCTGATAGGGATATAAATACTCACCCATGTTCCCCACCTGTCGGTAACCGGTCCTACAACAAAATTCTTTTCTTCTACAAAAGCAGCTTTTGCCTCATCTGCAGCTTCATAATAGTGCTGACCGGGAGGTGAGTATTCGCCAGAACTGCTATCTTCGGAATCCGCCATCAAAAATACTTTTCCGTCAATCAGCGTATATAAATATGCAAAGTAGATGCCTTTGTTTGCTTCCTTGAAAGATATCAGGCCGTCTTTTAGTTCTTTATATTCAGGTTTTTCAATATCGCTTGAATTAACATCAAGACTATTGATATAATCAGTATTAATGAATGCTTTGGCTGATTCAATAATATCGAAAGCCTGGCTTTTTGCTTTTTCTTTATAGTTCGAGCAGGTGTCGTATATGTAAAAACCGCCTCCGATTACTGAGGCAATTAAAAAGATAGAAAATATTATTTTAATATCAGATATTTTTTCAATAATTCTCATATATATATATATGCACATATTATAGTTGTTAAATAAAAATCATTATACATCATTTTTTACAATATAAAAACCATTATATACACTTTTATTTGTTCTTTTATAATAATTTTTCAAACCAACTATTGCTCTTATTTAAAACATTGTTTTTAAATTTAATCTGAACAGCCTTTATTAAGGCAGGGTTGCGGTGAAAATATTTCTGTAAGGCACCGAAAATATTTTAAGGATTATTCAGGCTTTTAAAAGGTTTATGGTTTTATATGGCAGGCTTTTTATATGGTAAGCTTTATAAGTTCGACTTCCGCTTCTTTAAGAAGGTCGAGGGAAAACTGATCAGGGTATTCTTCATAATAATAAATCTTTCGTATTCCTGCATTTATCATCATTTTTGCGCAAAGAACACATGGCTGGGTTGTTGAATAAACGCTTGAACCTGTTATACGGACGCCGTGATATGCGGCCTGAATTATTGCATTCTGTTCTGCGTGAAGAGCCCTGCATATCTCATGTCTCTGGCCTGAAGGAACCCGGAGTTCTTCCCTCAAGCATCTTCCTATTTCCAAACAGCTTTTGACACCTCTCGGTGCCCCGTTATATCCGGTAGTAAGTATTCTTTTGTCTTTGACTATTATAGCCCCTACTTTGCGTCTGAGACATGTAGAGCGTGAGGCAACGGTTTTTGTAATGGAAATGAAGTACTCATCCCAGGAAGGCCGTTTATTTAATTCCTCATTCATTTGCCTGAAACCTTTTACTTTTTGGAAGAATCAATTCTCAGTTTTGTAAGCACATTTTTTGGACACGCTGCTATGCATGCTCCGCAGTCTATGCATTTGCTAAGATCAAATTCAGGTATCTGCTTTTCTTTGTTCCAGATAATTGCTTCATTTTCACATGCTTTATAGCATTTTCTGCAATGGATACATCCTGATTCGCATTTTTCCCTTCCGGGTATATCTCTTACGCTGTCATAACTGCACCTGAACACAACTTTTGAATCTGCAGGTATAAGTTTAATTATATTTCTCGGGCATTCTTTAACACATAAGCCACAGCCGGTACATTTGTCCGGATCTATTACGGCAATCTTTTTGTCAACATCAATACTTATTGCGCTTTGCGGGCAGACATGAGTGCAGTCTCCAAGCCCCAGGCATCCAAACGGGCATTTCTTAAAACCTTTAAGCAGCTTTGAAGCAGCCTTGCAAGTTCCTACTCCTACATAAGTGCCAATTTTTTCGCAGTCTCCGCTACAGCAAACCACTGCTTTCTTGTTCATTGCATTTTTGTCAACCACAAGATCAAGACTTTTTTCGATTCCGCCAAGCATTGTATTGTCCTGAAGGACGGTTGCACATATATTTGAAAAAAATACTTTTTTATCTTTTGAAAGGGCTTGAGCATATGCAAAACATCCTGGAAATCCGCAGGCACC
The DNA here is from genome assembly GCA_012837825.1 of Actinomycetota bacterium. Classification (NCBI taxonomy): domain Bacteria; kingdom Bacillati; phylum Actinomycetota; species Actinomycetota bacterium. Next base: position 6,842 of record DUQM01000018.1, read on the forward strand.
GCAGTTCATGCCGGGAAGGTGCTCGGAAACTTCCTGCGCTTTTGCAAGTGATGCAGGTTCCTTGGGAAGTGTTCTGTTGGTTACCCATATCAGTACCCCGCAGACAACTCCCACTGCTGTCAATATTGCTATTATTATCCACATAACTTTTCCTTAAATAAATAAAATTTCTATTTAAATCATCCCGCTGAAACCCATATACGCCAGGGAAAGGATTGCAGCGATTATAAATGCTATAGGAAGTCCTTTCATTGATTTGGGAGTATCCGCCAATTCCAGCCTTTCCCTTATCGCGGACATTATTATAAGCATAATGGAAAAACCTATTCCACCGCCAAGAGCACTGATGATGCTTTGCACCATGCTATAGTTTGCCTGCGCATTTATCAGCGTAATGCCGAGTACGGCGCAGTTTGTTGTAATAAGCGGAAGATATATGCCAAGCGAATTATATAAAGTTATATTAGTTCTCTTGATAAATAATTCCACTATCTGTACAAGTGATGCTATAACCAGTATATATATGATTACATTCATGAATTCAACTTTATAAGGAACAAGAATAAATCTGTAAATAAGTGTGGTTGCAATAGACGCCATAATCATTACAAGGGTGACTGCCGCTCCCATGCTTATAGCATTGGTCAGCTTCTTGGAAACACCGAAGAAAGGACACAGTCCCAGGAATTTTGACAATATGAAATTGTTTATAAGAGCCATACTCATAAAAATCGTAATGAGGCTCGGACCTGCTTCATTCATTTTTTAACACTCCTATCATTCGGAATAATGCAATTAAAAGGCCAAGTACAATAAATGCTCCCGGAGGCATTATAAATATGGACATGGGGCTTTCAGCAAGAACCGGTATGGAGAATAATTGTTTTCCGAATATTTCAAGACCGCCTGTTCCCAGCAATTCCCTGAAAAACGAAATTATTATAAGCGCAATTGTAAAACCAAAGCCGACTCCGAAAGCATCTGCAATTGAAAGAATGACTGAATTTTTTGATGCAAAAACCTCGGCCCTTCCCAGAATAATGCAGTTAACGACTATAAGAGGGAGATAGATGCCCAGCGACTCATATAGCGGAGGAAGATAAGCTTCAAAAACCAGGCTCAGTATTGTTACAAAAGTAGCTATTACAACTATAAATACCGGTATCCGGACAAGATCCGGGGTTACTTTCCTTAAAAGAGAAATAATTATATTTGAGCCCAGTAATACAAAAATAACACCCACGCTCATTCCTAATGCATTATTAAGTGAATTGCTGACGGCAAGTGTCGGACACAGCCCCAGAACCAGTACAAATACAGGGTTTGTAACTACTATGCCTTTTGCAAATTCCTGCCAGAACCTTTTTGCTGTTAATCTTTCCTGTTTTTCAATCATTTTCTTACTTTGATAATTTGCTTTATTAATTTTTATATCGATATTAATAATTCTTTGATTTTATAATCTCCAGTTTTTCCTCAATTGCCGTCCTTACAGAATCAGTTACAGCTCTTGAACTTATTGTTGCGCCTGATATCGCATCTATTTTTCCGCCGTCCTTGCTTAGTTTAACATCTCCGGATTCCAGGCCCCTGAACTGGTCAGTAAAGAAAGCTTCGAGTATTTTTGTGCCAAGACCGGGGGTTTCCGTATTTGAAAGTATGGAAATTTCCTTCACGGTGTAATCCTTGTTAAGTCCGACCAGGGTGTTGATATCTCCCCCATAGCCTTTGCCGACTGCCACAAATGAATACCCTATTACATCTCCGCCCTTAAGTATGATATAAATATCGTCTTTTAATTCAAAATCCTGCATTTCAGGATAAATTCCCTGAAGAACGGTTGTAACTTTAGCTTCCCTTTCCGCAAGTATTTTTGTCTGCGTAAAACTGTTTACAAGCATCAGTAAAAGGACGGCTACAAATACTATTATCGATAAGAAAACAATGGGATAAATTTTGTTATTTAGTATCTTTATGCCTAATCCTGTCTTTTTTTCTGAAATCATTTTCTTTCCCGGTTAATCTCTATTTCTTTTTTATTTTGCCCGTTTTGCTTTCCGGGGCTTTACATATCCGAACGGTTTTGGCCTTATATATCTGTCAATCAGCGGAGTAAAGCCATTCATGACAAGTATTGAGAAACAGACGCCTTCAGGCATTGCTCCAAAGTGTCTTATCAAAAATGTTATCAGCCCGCATCCTATTGCAAAGATTATCCTGCCCGGTCCGGTTACAGGAGAGGTTACATAATCAGTTGCCATAAAAACAGCTCCAAAAAGAAGTCCTCCTGCCATCACCTGGAATAATATGTCTTCGCCAAATATCAAAGACATTATTACAACAGTTGCCACATATACCAGAGGTATTTTCCAGTCTATTATCCTGAAAGCTATAAGCAATATTCCGGCAATTATTATAAGCATTGCAGATGTCTCACCTATGGAGCCGGCTACATTCCCGAAAAACAAATCCCTGTAAAGGGCGATTTTTGAACCTTCTGCAACAAAACTCTCCCCCAGGGGAGAAGCAGAAGTAACTGCATCTATCCCGGAATTACCGGGGAGATACCATTGTGTCATAAATGTCGGGAAGCAAATTGCAAGAAAAGCTCTTCCCGCAAGCGCAGGATTAAATATGTTATGGCCAAGCCCGCCAAAAGCTTCCTTTGCAAGAGCAATCGAAAATGCTGCACCTATCACTACCATCCATATCGGAATACGCGGCGGGAGAGTAAGCGCAAGCAGCAATCCGGTAATAAGGGCGCTTCCGTCCATTTTAAAATTCTTTTTTCTTGCTTTCTTTATTATCAGCTCAACAAGAACTGAGGTGACTGTGGAAGCAAGCATTACCCAGAAAGCTCTGAGTCCGAAAAAATAAACTGCGGCAACTGAAGGAAAAATAAGCGATGCAAAAAATATATACATTATCTTTGCGGTTGAAATACCTCTCCAGATATGCGGAGGCTGGGAAATAAAATTATTTTCCCTTACAATTATGTTTTCCTGAACGGCACCCTTTGAAACACCACCGCTCTGACTGCCGGCAGACTTATTATTTTCAGAATTTTCCTCAGTAATATTTTCTTTATTTGTTTCGTTCATTTTTAAAGTTAAAATTTATTATTATTCTTGATTGCTCCTGATTTTATCTGCCTGCCAGTATGCTTTTGCCTGTTTTTATATATGCCACTATCGGAATTGCAGAAGGGCATACATAAGCGCAGGAACCACATTCTATACAGCTTGATATATGGTATTCGCTGCACATATCGAATTTGCTGTTCTTTACAAAACCGGCATAATTTAACGGCATAAGATTCATGGGGCAGACATCCACGCACCTGCCGCACCTTATGCAGTTTCCTTCATTTCTTGGAAGACTTCTTTTTATAAGTATGCAGTTCACAGCTTTTGTGACAGGAAAATTCTCTTCATTTATGTCATTTCCCATCATGGGGCCACCAAGAATAATTTCCCTGATTTCACTCTTGAACTCTCCGCAACATTTTAGGATCTCGCTGACAGGAGTTCCTATCCTTACAATGAAATTGCCGGGATTTGAAACAGCCCCGGTTACTGAAATTACTTTTTCAATCAGCGGCTGGCCTTTCAAAACAGCATCACAGGCAGCCTTGCATGTACCTACATTGTTGACAACAACGCCAACATCAAGCGGAAGTCCGCCGACGGGAACTTTCCTTTTAAGCACATTTTTAATAAGCGTCTTTTCTGCGCCCATCGGGTATTTTGATTTAAGTGACACTACACAGAAATTATCAGCAAGACCTGATTTCATAATAAGATTATCAATATTTAAAATTGCATCTTCTTTATTGTCTTCAATAGCTATATAAACTTTCCGGGGATTAAGCACCTTATAAAAGATATAAGCGCCTATAAGCATTTGCATTCCATATTCAAGCATTATCCTGTGATCAGCTGTTATATAAGGCTCGCATTCACAGCCGTTTATAATAAGAGAGTCTATTTTTTTATCTTTCGGGGGGCTGAGCTTTACATGAGTGGGAAAAGTTGCTCCTCCAAGCCCCACTATTCCGGCATTCTTAACAACAGATATTATCTCTTCATTACCGATACCATTTATTTTGGAGATTATTTCTTTTATTTTTCCTTCAAGATATTCTCCTGCTTCCTTATTCTCCTCAAAACCCTCAAGATCCTTTTTTATTTCTTCAAAAACCGGATTTACAGACAAATACTCGATTTCTTCCGTTTCGGAAGCCGTAATCTCTGCAGCATCCACAATTGAATTTGCAAGAGGGTTTATCATTTTAAAAACTGAACTAACCACTCCTGTTATCGTTGAATGGATGGGTGCAGACACAAAACTCTCGGAGTCGGCAATCATCTGCCCTGTCTTTACCTTCTCTCCTCTTTTTACAAGCAGATTGCATTGCTGGCCGAAATGCTGCTGCAGGGGCAGTATTACTTTTGAAGGCATATCAAGCCTGGTGACCGGCATGTGCTCAGTTACTTTGTTTTCAGGTAATTTCAGGCCTGTAGTAAATTTTAATCTTTTTATTGTCATTTTATTTTTTACTATTTTACAATAAATTTTTCAATTCCGCTTGATTTATGAAAATTTCTTTCATTATCTATAATAAAAGCTTCTGCATTTTCAATATTTTCAATAATTCTTAACCCGTCTTCCGGGCCAAGGACAAGCACTGATGTTGCAAGAATATCAGCAATTGTAGCATTTTCCGCAATTATAGTCACGCTGATACACTTGTTTGAGGAAAATCCTGTCCTTGGATCTATTATATGATGTGCTTTGCTTTCGGGGTCAAAATATCTGTAATAATTCCCGGAAGTAGCTATTGATTTGTCAGAAAGTGAAAAACTGATTATCTGCTCAGAGGTATCATCCGGATTTTCAAGACTTATGTTCCACGAGGACCCGTCAGGTTTGGAGCCCAGTATTCTCATGTCTCCGCCTGCATTAACCAGGGCATTCTCTATCCCTCCGGATTTTAAATTCTCAATCACCTTGTCAACAATATAGCCTTTCGCAACTCCGCCCAGGGTAAGGGACATGCTTTCTTTGCCAAGAGATATGGTTCTGCCTTTAACGCTTATCTGTTCCGAACCAAGAAGTTTTAATGCTTCATTAATCTTTTGTTTCTGGATTTCCTCGCTTTCCTGCCACAAACCTTCTGACCATAGCTCAAGAACAGGATTGACAGTAATATCAAAAGCTCCTTCAGTTTTTATATTATATTCTTTTGAAATATTAATGATCTCTATCAATTCATCAGGTGCATTCCTGATTATTCCGTCCCGGTTTAAAACAGAAACGGCGCTTTCGCTGTCATAATTTGATGCTATTCTGTTAAGCTCATCGATTTTCCGAAAAGAACTTTCAAGTATTTCTGCATAATCTTCTTCATTGCTGTAAATTATAATATTTACGAAAGTTCCCATTTTTTCCCTGGTATCTTCAAATCTTTCCGGCAACCGGCTGCATCCCGCCAGGGAAAATATAAATATCACAATTAAAAATGCTGAGGAAAATAACAATAATGTTCCTAAAAGATTTTTTTCTGACTTCATTAAAAATCTGCCTGATTTATATTAATGATTTATATTAATAAATTAATAATTACCTGATGATTTTCTCACAATTACCTGATGATTTTCTCACCAGAGCAAAACAATTTCAAGTAATAAAACCAAGCCGGCTATCTTGCTGCAATAAAATATTTTTTCAATTAAATTTACTTGAAAATCCTTTGGATTTTGAAATATCTATCCACAGGAATATCTGTTTTTAAAAAGCCGGAAATAAAAATTTCTCACTATGCACAATGTTGACAGCAAATAATTTATTGATATCATATGTTGTTGACTCTTAATCTGATATAATTAAATTTAAATAAAAACCCGTCAGATAATTTTTAAACATGATTGAAAACATAATTGAACAAATCAAATCGGCTGAAGAAAAATCAAAGGAAATAATAGAATCTTCGAAAACAGAGGCCGCTTTAATTATTGAAAAGGCATACAGTGACAGCAATAAAAAAATAAAAGATTCAAAAGCAGAAGTTAAGCAGATGATACTTGATGCAAGAGAAAAAGCATCTGCAGACGCCCTGGCTGAAAAAGAAAAGCTCAGCAGTGATTTTGAAGATAAAATTGAAAAATTAAAAAGTGATTCCGCAGTTAAAAAAGAAAAAATTGTCAGTCAAATAATAAATAGAATTTTGGAATAACGGAATTGATGTTATGGCAGTTGCCAGACTTGAAAAATACTTAATAGTAACCCATAAGTCAGAAGAAGCAAGAGTTCTCAGGTTTTTACAGAAAAAAGAACTTATTGAGCTAAAGCCATATTTCAAAACAGATAAAAATACTGATGAATCAGTTCCGGATTTTCAAAAGCAGGACTTTACGGTACCGGATATCAATATCAAGGCAAAAAGAGCTTTTGATATTCTGGCAGAATATGAGAAAAAGATCAGTAAGAAAATGGCTGCCAAAGCCGGGAAGATAGTCGTTTCAAATCATGAGTATGAGAGCATTGCTTCCCTCACAGACAATAAAGAAATAATTGATGAAATAATTTCCATTGATAAGCAGATAAGCTCCAATAATGCAAAGATTACTGAAATAACCCTTAAAATAAATCAGCTTGAGTTATGGTCTTCATTTAAAAACAGGCTTGAACTTCTTGGTGATCATGATTCATATTCAATAAAGCTTGGAGTAATCAAAGCAAGAAAGAATGTTTTTGAAGAAATATGCTCCGAGTTTGATAAAAAGAAGATATCCTGTGAGGTAATAAACAATAATCTGAACCTGAATTATATTATTCTGGCTTATCATTCCGAGGTCAGAGCTGATGCCAGGGATTATCTGTCAGCTATAGCATTTGAAGAGGCTGACATAAAAGGCTACTTCGGAACTGTGCAGGAAAATACGGATTCATTTAAAGAGAAACTGGCCCATCTGGAAAATATTAATAATAGCCTTAGGAAAAAGCTGGAAGGTTATAAAAAAGACTTTGAAAGAACCCTGACAATATATCTGGATTATCTGGAGAATAATCTGGAAATAGAATGGGCGCTGAATTACGGATTTTCCACTGATAATGTTTCCTTTTACACAGCCTGGATAAAAAAAGATGATAAGAAAACCCTTTATAATATAATTAACGGCTTTAACTTTACAAGACTGATACCCGTTGAGCCTGAAGAAGGTGAAACAGTGCCTACAGTGCTTGAAAACAAAAAGTTTTTCAGACCCTTTGAACTTATAATAAATCTATATGGCGTACCAAAGTATTTTGAGATAGATCCCACACCTTATATATCGATCTTTTTTGCATTGTTCTTTGGCCTGTGCATGACAGATGCAGGATACGGTTTAATATTTGTCGCCGTTTCCATCCTGCTTTTCTTTAAAATGAAAGGTTCAAAAAATATTCCCATGCTTGTGCTTATCCTTGGGATTTTCACCATTCTGGGAGGAGCCGTTTTTAATGGCTGGTTCGGAGATCTCCCTGGCTATCTTGGAATTAACGGTTTTTTCTCCAGATTTGCCATATTGGGTGACCCGCTGAAAACAGAGGGGGCAATGAATTTTTTCAGGCTGTCATTGCTTTTGGGTGTAATACAGGTAATTTTTGGACTTTTAATAAAGTTTTTTGATAATCTTTTCAGAAAAGAATACAAGGTGGTTTTCCTTGATGCGCTTCCCTGGATAGTCATAGTAGTCTCTCTTGTAATAATACTTTTATCAACAGAGATTGCTGTAAATATCCAGCTTGTAAGCGAGCCTTTGTTTTCCGCCTCTGTTGCGAAAGTATTAATATGGCTCATACTTCCCGCAGCTCTTGTAATCATATTGTTTGGAGCAAGAGATGAGAAAAAATGGGGTTTCAGGCTTTTTATGGGATTTTTAAATCTGACGATAGTAAGCGGAATAACTTCTTTCCTGGGAGATTTTCTGTCATATATCAGGTTAATGGCTCTGGGACTTGTAACGGCAGGAATAGGAACAGCAGTAAATAAAATTGCTTTTCAGATAGGTTCAATTCCGGTAATAGGTATAATTATTTTGGTAGTTGGCCTTATATTCGGCCATATGTTTAATCTGGGAATTAATATGCTGGGCGGATTTGTACATACCATGAGGCTTCAGTATGTGGAATTCTTTTCAAAATTTTATGAAGGCGGAGGAAAGCCTTTTGAAGTATTCAAAGAAGAACATAAATATATATCAATAAAAGATTAATTTATTAGGAGGAAAAATGACAGGTGCCGCTCTAGGTATACTATTAGCAATAGTAGGTGCAGGATTCGCAACATTTTCCGCAGGACTTGGCTCAGCAATAGGAATAAGTTTTCCTGCCAAAGCCGCAGCAGGAGTGCTTTCAGAAGATCCGTCTAAATTCGGAGGCCTCTTCCTGCTGGTTGTATTGCCGGGTACACAAGGTTTTTATGGATTCGTTGCAGCTTTCCTTATTGTCGGAAAAATTGCCGGAATAACAGAAATGCTACAGGGGCTTCAGCTTCTCTGCGCAGCTCTTCCCGTAGGACTGATAGGTTTGTTTTCTGCAATATATCAGGGAAAAGTAGCAGCTGCCGGTGTTAACCTTGCTGCAAAAAGACCGAAGGAAGTAATTAAAGGCGTTATCTTCGCTGCAATGGTTGAGACATACGCCGTACTTGGATTATTAATAAGCTTCTTCCTTATAAATGCTGTCAAATTGTAATTGGATTAAAAGGTGAAGATATGACAGAAACTGAAAATGTTTCAAAGAAATTAATAGAAGATGCCGAGAATGAGAAAAGAGAAATTCTTGCAGAAGCCAGGAAAAAAGCCGAGACTATTTTAAAAGAAGCAGAGGATGCCGTACAGACAATACTTTCCAATGGAAATGAGCTTGCGCTTGAAACATATAAACGTGAGCATGATTTTCTTATCACGCAGTTTAATTCTCACTTAAATCAGAAATTCCTGCTGGAAAAAATAAAAATAGTAGATGAAATTATAAAAAGCATAATAGACCGGCTTGAAAATATTGACATGGACAGAATTGAAAAACCGCTTTTAAAATTCGCCGGTGACATAAATATTAAAAATGCTGTTTACCAGACAGGTAAAAATGAAAAAAGAATTACTGATTCAGTCGTCAGCAGGATATTCGGCAGTAAAAGAATTACAAAATCAGAAAAAGAGCCTGATTTTGACAAAGGACTGAAAATTATAGAAGGAAGAAAAGAATATTACTTTTCGGAAAGAAATCTTATTGATCCTGAATCCGAGGATACGAAGATGCAGATATCAAAATTACTTTTTTAAATGATCGTTTTTAATAAATTTAATTTGATTTTTAACAAATATTTCTTTAATCAATGGAAGATACTGTAAAAACAGATGTAAAAAAATATGAGCTGTCAGATGACAGCAGCTATTTTTTCACCTGCGCTGAACTTAAAGCCAGAGAATATGAATTCATTGATAATTCAAAGCTTGAGAGAATGGCTGCTTCAGACAATACTGATGATTTTCTAAAAACCCTTTCAGAAACATTCTATGCAGGAAAAATAAATCTTATTGATGAAGAAAGAGACATGGATGTCTTTCTGCTTAAATCATATAAGGAAATAGCTGATTTTCTTTTTGAGAGGCTGAGAGACAGGCATAAATCATTAATATATTTATTATTTTTGGAAGAATATCTCCACGACTTCAAGCTGGGCCTGAAATCATTAATACTTAATTCCAATCTGGAAAATCTTTTTATCCCGCTGGATTTTTCCTATGATGAGCTAATGGATTTTTTAAAAAAGGAAAGCATCGATGCGGACAGTAAAAATACGGGCTTATTCCTTAAAATAATCAACTACATGCTTGAGCTGAAAAAAGAATTCCAAAGCGAAACGGTTCCTGAGGAAGAAAAAAGTATTAATTTCAGAAAAACAGAAATCGCTTTTGAAAAAAAATATATCAGCTTTATCATTAAAGAGATTTCAAACACCGGAAGCAGGATGCTGACTGATTATCTTAAGCACTGGATTGATATCCAGAACATTAAAAACATAAACAGGGTAAAATTTGCCGGTGAAGATTTAAAGTATGATGATTTTTTATATCCCGGGGGATTTATTGATTCTGATTTTTTTAAATCCATTGAATCAAAAGACCCTGATTACCTGGCAAAAGCGCTTGAAAAGACTGCTTACAAAGAAATAGCGATAAAAGGTACCCGTTCATTATATTCTTATGAATCGTTCTTCTCTTTTGAAAAAAATGAGAGCATATTTAATCTGAGGTTTTTTGACCATATTAAGTATTCAGTTTCCAATCCTGAAAAGATATTTGCTTTCTTTTTAAGAAAAAAGACAGAGCTTATAGTTTTAAACATGATTTATATGGGAATCAAATACCATGCAGAAAAAAGAAATATCCAACATAAGGCGGAGTTTTTAAGTGAAAGCTAAAATAGCTGCTTTCGGGGAAAAGGATATAATGCTTATCTTTAAGGCGATAGGCATAGAGATATTCCCCATAAACAAGAATTTAAAACCGGAGGAACAGCTTGAAAAACTGGTTAAAGAGGGCTATGCAATTATTTTTATTACTGAAAATGTTGCCCTTGAGGTAAATGCTGTAATAAAAAAATATATGAACAGGACATTGCCCTCAATCGTTGTGATACCGGGTCTTGGCAAAAAAGAGAATTTTGCCATAGAGCTGCTTAGGCAGTCGGTTGTCAGGGCAATGGGTGTTGATCTATTTGCCGATAAATGATTTACAAATAAAATTTATCTTTTAAATAATTAGGAGTAACCAAATGGAAAAAATTGGCAATATTGTTAAGGTTGCCGGTCCCTTAGTGGTAGCGAAAAATATGTCTGGCGCCAAGATGTATGATGTTGTTTTTGTTTCTGAAAGCAGGCTCATGGGCGAAATCATTGAAATAGACGGCGACCTTGCATCAATACAGGTTTATGAGGAAACCGGAGGAATAGGAGTCGGGGAGCCGGTTTTTCTAACTGATTTCCCGCTGACCGTGGAGCTTGGACCCGGCCTGATTGAATCAATATACGACGGAATCCAGAGACCCCTGGATGTCATATTCAGACAGGAAGGTGACTTTATTTCAAGAGGTATACAGGTTCCAGCGCTTGACAGGCAGAAAAAATGGGATTTCACAGCTCTTGTTTCAGAGGAACAGGCAGTGGAAGAGGGAGACTTTCTTGGTTATGTAAATGAAACAAGCCTTGTTAAACATTATATAATGGTTCCTCCCGGTTTATCCGGAAAAATAGTAAAAATATCTTCCGGATCTTTTACCATCGAAGAAAAAATTGCGGTAATAAATGACGGAAAATCGGATAAAGATATAACAATGGTACAGAAATGGCCGGTCAGAATTCCAAGACCTTATCGTGAAAAAATCAATCCCTCAGTTCCTCTTTTTACAGGACAGCGGGTTGTTGACATGTTCTTCCCTATCGCAAAAGGCGGGACTGCATGTGTGCCCGGCCCCTTCGGCTCAGGAAAAACCGTAATACAGCATCAGCTGGCAAAATGGATAGATGCTGAAGTAATTATATATATAGGCTGCGGTGAGCGTGGCAATGAGATGACAGAAGTTCTCCTTGAATTTCCGGAACTGAAAGACCCAAAATCCGGTGAGCCTCTTATGAAAAGAACGGTGCTTATTGCAAACACTTCCAATATGCCTGTTGCAGCAAGGGAAGCATCTGTTTATACGGGAATAACAATTGCGGAATATTTCAGAGATATGGGTTATTCCGTTGCCCTGATGGCAGACTCAACTTCAAGATGGGCGGAGGCAATGAGAGAGATATCGGGAAGACTGGAAGAAATGCCCGGCGATGAAGGTTACCCTGCCTATCTGAGCGCAAGACTTGCATCTTTTTATGAAAGAGCCGGTTGCGTAAAATGCCTTCAAAAAACAGATGAGCTTGAAGGAGCAATAACGGTAATCGGAGCAGTATCACCTCCGGGCGGAGATCTTTCAGACCCTGTCGTTCAGGCAACACTGAGAGCAGTAAAAGTGTTCTGGTCTCTTGAGGCCCGCCTTGCTTATGCAAGACATTTCCCGGCAATATCCTGGCTGAATTCATATTCTCTTTATAATGAAAATATAAAAGATTTTGTTGTAGACAATGTCAGGGAAGATTATTTCGATATGCAGTCCGAGGCAATGAATCTTCTTGAAAAAGAATCTGAGCTTGAGGAGATAGTAAGACTTGTGGGCATTGATTCGCTTTCCGGACAGGACAGACTTGTGCTTCTTACCGCAAAAATGATAAGAGAAGATTTTCTTCATCAGAACGCATATCATGATGTTGACACCTACTCCACCATTGAAAAACAATACAGGATGATAAAAACAATCATTTATTTCTATAAGCAGGCGCAATATTATTTAAAAAACGGTGCAGATATTGAAGATTTGGAAAATGTCAGCGTAAGAGAAAAAATCGCAAGAATGAAATACATTCCCAATACTGAAACAGCCAGAATAGATGAACTGGAAAAAGAAATCAATGATGAGTTCAATTCACTGATTAAGCAATAAATAATCACAAGAGGTTAAGATGTTAAAAGAATACAGAAGCATTACAAACATATCAGGTCCGCTGATGATTGTGGAAGATGTAGAAGGCGTAAAATATGAAGAGCTTGTCGAGGTAAAAATGAGTGACGGCACTTCAAGAAATGGAAGAGTTCTTGAGGTTAATAATGACAAGGCTCTTATACAGGTCTTTGAAGGGACAACAGGTATAGATACTGAAAAAACAAGCGTCAAATTTACCGGTAAAGGCATACAGATGTATCTGTCTCCCGATATACTGGGGAAAATTTTCAACGGTCTTGGAAAACCTAAATCAGCCGGAGATCAGATTCTCCCGGAAAAAAGCCTTGATATCAACGGTTCGCCTATAAACCCGTATTCGCGAGATTACCCGAATGAGTTCATACAAACGGGCATTTCTGCAATAGATGGTTTAAACACTCTCGTAAGAGGGCAGAAACTTCCTGTTTTTACAGGTTCAGGCCTGCCTCACAACAGGATTGCGGCCCAGATCGCAAGACAGGCAACAGTTCTTGGGAAAGAAGAAGAATTTGCCGTGGTTTTTGTAGCAATGGGAATTACCTTTGAAGAATCCCGGTATTTTATTGAGGACTTTACCAAAACAGGCGCAATAAACAGAACCGTACTAATATTAAATCTTGCAGACGACCCTGCAATTGAGCGTATTGCGACTCCAAGAGTCGGGCTTACCTGCGCTGAATACCTTGCTTTTGAAAAGAATATGCATGTTCTTATCATAATGACAGATATGACAAATTACTGCGAAGCATTAAAAGAAATATCTGCGGCAAGAAAAGAAGTTCCCGGAAGAAGAGGATATCCCGGGTATATGTATACCGACCTTGCCACAATTTATGAAAGAGCAGGAAGAATCAAGGGTAAAAAAGGTTCAATAACCCAGATACCTATCCTCACAATGCCTGAAGACGACAAGACTCATCCCATTCCGGATCTTACAGGTTACATAACCGAGGGACAGATAATTCTATCCAGATCAATGCATAAAAAGAAAATCTCACCTCCAATAGATGTTCTTCCTTCACTTTCAAGGTTAAAGGATAAAGGAATCGGCGCAGACAAAACAAGAGAAGACCATGCGGATCTTTTTAACCAGTTATATGCAGCGTATGCAAGAGGGAAAGAAGTCCAGGAGCTTGCAGTAATACTTGGAGAAGCTGCTTTAAGCGATATTGATAAAATATACTTTAAATTTGCAGAAGATTTTGAAGCTTTTTATGTATCTCAGGGAGAATATGAAAACAGAACCATTTACCAGACTCTTGATCTGGGATGGAAACTGCTTTCAGTATTCCCGAAAACTGAACTCAAGAGAATAAGGGATGAATTCCTTGAAAAGTATCTTCCTTTATTTAAAAAAGAAACTGATGATCAAAAAAGTTCTGAAAAAGGTATAGGAGCTGATAATGCTTCTTAACATAAATCCTACAAGAATGGAGCTTCTCAGAATAAAGAAGCGCCTTGAAATAGCACAGAGAGGGCACAAGCTTCTTAAAGACAAGCAGGATGAGCTTTTAAGACATCTTCTTTCCATGATTGAAGAAGTAAAAAATCTCAGGACAGAAATTGAAGATGAGTTCCAATCCATACTTGAGGGATTTATGCTTGCCAAAGCAAAGATGGGCCCTTTCCAGACTGAGCAGGAACTACTTTCTCCTGTCAAGAAAGTAAATGTAGCAATTACAGAGGAGAATATAATAAGTGTCAGGGTGCCTGTGTTTGAAAAGGAAGTAAGCGGTGAAATGATTCCGTACGGGTTTCTTAATACAAGCGGTGAAACAGATGTATCGCTTGTAAAGTTTGAAAAATTCCTGGAATCCCTTTTCAGTCTCGCTGAAAAAGAAAAAGCAATGCACCTGCTTGCCGGCCAGATAGAAGAAACCAGGAGAAGAGTCAATGCGCTTGAATACAAACTCATACCCGATCTGGATGAGACTATTAATTTCATAACAATGAAGCTTGAGGAAACTGAGAGGTCAAGCATAGTCAGACTGATGAAAGTCAAAGACATTGTAAGAAAGCATTAATATCAAATCATTTTTAGAAATTTATGATTCTGCCTGCCTGCTTATTCTGTTAAAATCTTCTGGGAGAATTTTTTATTAAGAGAATTTTTTATTCATTTTATTTCTAAAACAAATATTATATTTTTAAATGTATGTCATACCTGATAAAAAATTAATAAAGATAAATACTTCAGACCGGCAGCTTATGGAACAAAATATCGGGTTAATAGCCGGCATGTTAAATAATGATAAGGTAATTATACTTCCGGCAAAAACCATGTACGGAATCAGCGCAAGGTTTGATTCAGAAAAAGCAGCAGAAAAAATTCATAATATGAAAGATCGACCTGCAGAAATGCCTTTTATTATCCTTATTTCCGGAAAAGAAACTCTTGACATGCTGACTGCCGGTTTAGTCAAGAATTCAAAAACCCTGACGGATTTCTTCTGGGATGAAGAAGACGTAAAGCCTCTTACAATAATTTTTAAAAAAAATCCTGAACTGAAAAAGCTCACAGACAGAAAAAGAGATACCATTGCGATAAGAATGGCGGAATTCGATTATGTAAGACAAATTATAGATAAATCGGCACCGGTAATATCAACAAGCGCAAACATCTCGGGAACAGGTAAAATTCCTTTGGAAATATGCCATATTCCTGATAAAATTCTAAAAAATGCAGATATGGTCATTGAGCATGAAAATAAGCTGCTTGGAATACAATCCACTATAATTGACATGAGCGATGATGCTGATTTTCCAAAACTTGTCAGACAGGGAGCTGTGCCCTTTGATGACATATTGCAAAAATTATAAATAAAAATATAATTATTTCATTTGCTTTTTAGAAGTATTTTTTGATATTTATATATTTATTTTTATTTAATCTTATTTTTTTGGAATGGAAAACCAAGTGCGAATTCTTAATATTGGAAGTCCGGTTTTAAATAACAAAGCCGATAAAGAAGTTGAAGCAATAATAAATAAAGAGATTGACAGACAGAATGAGAACATTACTCTTATTGCAAGCGAAAACTATGCCTCTCCTTCAGTTCTGAGCGCAATGGGATCGGTTTTTACCAACAAGTATGCCGAAGGATATCCGAAACACAGATATTATGAGGGATGTGAATACGTTGATAAAATAGAGACCCTGGCAAAAAACAGGCTTAACGAAGTCTTTAACAGCGAATATAGCAATGTTCAGCCGCATTCAGGAGTTCAGGCAAATACTGCTGTATTCCTGGCAATACTCAAACCTCATGACAAGATTCTAAGCATGAGCCTGAAAGATGGCGGACATTTGAGCCACGGCAATGTAATGAATATTTCAGGCCGTTATTACGAAATCCATTTCTATAATGTAGACAGGGAAACAGAGCAGATAGATTATGAGAATATACGTAAAATGGCAAAAGAAATCAGGCCTAAGCTTATAATAGCAGGAGCCAGCTCTTACCCAAGAATAATAGATTTCAAAAAATTCAGGGAAATAGCTGACGAAACAGGAGCTTATCTCATGGCAGACATTGCCCATATAGCAGGCCTGATTGCAGGGGAAGTTCATCCCACATCAATCGGCCTGGCAGATTTTACAACAGGGACAACTCATAAAACCCTTAGGGGGCCGAGAGGCGGCTTTATAGTTTCAGATAAAAAATATTCAACACTTCTTGATACAGGGATATTTCCGGGCACCCAGGGAGGGCCTCTTGTTCATATGATTGCGGCCAAAGCTGTTGCTTTCAGGGAAGTTCTTGAACCTGATTTTAAAAAGTATGCAAGAAATATCATTGAAAATTCAAAAATACTTTGCGACTATCTGAGAAATGACGGATTTAAAATAGTTTCGGGAGGAACTGACAATCACCTGTTTTTGATTAATCTTGAGCCTCTTGAAATGACCGGCCAGGATGCTTCCTCAACCCTTGCTGCACATAATATAGTCCTGAATAAAAATGTAATTCCTTTTGACAGGCTTAATCCGACCCTGACAAGCGGTATCAGAATAGGTACAGCTGCAGCTACCACCAGAGGGATGGGTAAGGAAGAAATGCTCAAAATCGGAGAGTGGATTTCATTTGTGCTTAAGAACTGGCAAAACAAAACAAAAATAGCTCCGATAAAAGAAAAAGCCAGAAAGCTTGCGCTTGATTACCCCGTGTATACATATTAAAAGCAGATGCAAATCTTTCTTGATGGTGATGTTTTATTATCAGTACCAGCCGATTATATATTTAACATAAATAAGTAAATTGGCCACCATCAGGGCAAGAATAGATGCCGGCAAGGCGAGTTTTATCCATCTCCCCCAGCCTATTATAGTGCCTTTTTTCTCCATTGCGGAATATGCGACTAGGTTTGCAGATGCCCCTATAGGGGTAAGGTTGCCACCTATATCTGTTCCAAGCGAAGTCGCCCAGACCATTATTGACAGCGCAGGAACAGTGATTACTTTTGCAAGATCTGCAAGAACATAAGCCATGGAAAGCGCAAAAGGCACATTATCTATTACTCCGCTTGCAATTCCTGAGCCCCATAAAAGCGTACTTAGCAGTGCTGCAGGATTATCTTTAAAAGTATTGCTCACAAAATCTGCAATAACTTTTATTACACCTGAATGTTCAAGACCGCCTACAACCATAAACAATCCTATGAAAAAAAGGATGACTTCATAGTCTATCTTTGCAATTATTTTTTCAGCTTTTTTGCCCATAAATACCAGCATGACAAATCCGGGCAGCATTGAAGCAAGCGGAACAATCAGGGGTATGTGCAGATACTGTTCTATATATGTGTGAGTAGTAAGCAGGATAACAGCAACGGCAAAAGCTATAAGACCTGCTTTAAATTCCTTTTTATCGGTTATCGCAGATGCCGGATCCATTTTCTTTATTTCATCCAGGGGAACGTTTCCCACGACCTTTATATTTTTTCTGTTGACAAGAAAACAATATCCAAGCGCAGCTGCCGCTGCTGCTATGGTTATCGGACCATTATGAACAACGAAATCATTGAAGAAAAATCCCAGCTTAAGTCCGAGTATAACATTGGGAGGATCTCCTACAAGAGTTGCCGCCCCGCCGATATTTGCAAGAACAACCTCTGTTATCACAAGAGGAATCGGATCCATTTTAAGCATCTTGCATAGTTCAAAAGTCAGGGTTGCAAAAAATAACATCACAGTAATACTGTCCATAAAACCTGAAAGCAGAAATGTGATTATTGGAAAAACAAGGAAGATCTTTAACGGGGAATATTTAAGCATCCTTGCCACGATTAGTGCAAGATAGGTAAAAAACCCGGAGTCGGAAAGCGTAGCTACAATAATAAACATTCCGAACAAGAGGCCTATTGTCTCCCAGCTGACATATCCTATCGCATCTTCCAAGGTAAATACTTTGAAAACAATCAGGAGCAAGGCTCCGAGAAACGCAATAACTGTTCTGTTGACTTTTTCAGTCGCGATTATAATGTAGGTTGCAAGAAAAATAACCAATGAAACTATTACGGGATTCATTTTTACGCCTCTTACCGATTCTTTTTAAAATGTTTTTATGAATTAAGTATAAATCTGTTTAAAAAATATTTTCAGATACTTTTCTTTTATAAAATTACATAAAAAAATCCTAAAAAATTATAGCAAATTTAAAAATTATTACAAAAAAAATAAGACTCTGTCTTCGCTTCATCATAGCGAAATGATCAATACCCTAGCCAGATCATTATAGTCATTTTTAACTTCTATTAATGCATTTTTATATCTGTTTTCCGATATTTTTTTAAGATCGCTGCATACCAGAGGATCGGTTTCAAAAATAATAAAAGATTGCTCCCTGTTCATATAATCGTGTATTCTTTCCAGTATTGCAGAATAGACCTCGGTGCCTGCACTGCCGGCAACAAGAGCTTCCCTGGGTTCATGCTCTTTCACTTCTTCAGGAAGGTTTTCAAAATCCGCCTTTTTTATATATGGAGGATTTGCAATCACCATGTCAAATTCAGAAGAAAACTCATCGCCATGATCAGAATTATTTTCAGGAAGTATATTGCAGTTAAAAATTTTTAAAATAGCAGGATATTCTTCTCCTAAAATCTGTTTGGCATTCCTGTCTGCAACTTCAATTGCTGCTGCGCTTATTTCTGTAGCCATGACTTCAACGGAGACTTCGGGGCAGATTTTTTTCATTTCGGTAATGATGCTCAAGGAAACAGCTCCGCTTCCTATGCCGACTTCAAGGATTTTTATTATTTTCTTTTTCAAAGAAAGTATCTTTAGTTTTTCCAGTGCTTCGTCCACAAGAAGTTCTGTTTCAGGACGGGGTATAAGAACTCTTTCATCTACAAAAAGCTTTAATTTCCGAAAAAAAGCTTCCTTTGTCAGATACTGGATAGGAACATTTTCCAATCTTTTTAATATAAGTTCCCTGTATCTTTTCAGCTGTTTTTCTTCCGGTACCATATTATAATGAAGATAAAGTTCCATTCTTGTAAAACCAAGGACATATGAAAGAAGAAGTTCTGCGGATAATCTCGGATTGCTGATGTTTTTCCGTTTAAAAAATTCTATAGCCCATGTAATCAGTTTGTTTATAGTCCAGACTTGCTTCTGCAATTCTAAGCAGTTCCTATCTGCTCAAGTTTCTTTTCTTCATCTTCAAGCTTCAACGCATCTATAAGTTCATTCATTTCGCCTTCAAGGATTGAGCCAAGCTGGTGGGTAGTATAATTAATTCTGTGGTCTGTAATCCTGTTCTGGGGAAAATTGTAAGTTCTTATTCTTTCGCTTCTGTCTCCCGTACCGATCTGGGAACGTCTCATCTGTGTTTCCTGGTCAAACTGTTTCTGCTGTTCAATTTCCAGAAGTCTTGCCCTGAGTATTTTCAAAGCTCTTTCCTTGTTTTGCAGCTGGGATTTTTCATCCTGACACGATATTACAATCCCTGTAGGAACATGGGTGATTCTAACTGCAGAATCAGTGGTATTCACAGACTGTCCTCCCGGTCCGCTTGATCTGAAAACATCAATTCTTATCTGGTTCGGGTCTATCTGGATATCGACATCCTCAGCTTCAGGCAGGACTGCCACGGTCACGGTAGATGTATGAATCCTTCCGCTTGATTCCGTTACAGGTATTCTCTGAACCCTGTGTACTCCTGATTCATATTTCATATTGCCGAATGCGCCTTTGCCGTTTATCTCAAATATTATTTCTTTAAAGCCGCCTATGCCCTGGGGGTTTGAGCTGAGAACTATGTGCTGCCATTTTCTGCTTTCCGCATATCTGGTATACATTCTGTACAGATCTCCGGCAAAAAGGGCTGCTTCATCTCCTCCCGCTCCTCCTCTTATTTCAACAATAATATTTTTATTGTCATTGGGGTCCCTGGGGGTTAAAAATCTTTTTATCCGTTTTTCTATCTTTTCTCTTTCCTCTATGCCGCCTGCAAGCTCTTCCCTGAGAAATTCTTTCATTTCCTCATC
Source organism: Actinomycetota bacterium (assembly GCA_012837825.1). Taxonomy (NCBI): domain Bacteria; kingdom Bacillati; phylum Actinomycetota; species Actinomycetota bacterium. Next base: position 26,954 of record DUQM01000018.1, read on the forward strand.
TTTTTCATTTTTAATGAGCTCTCTGGCATCCTCGATTGCATTTAGCTGTGTCCTGTATTTTTTGGCAAGATCTATTATTTCTTCAAGATCAGCTATTTTTTTCCCGCATTCTTTTATTGTCTCAACATCATTGTGCTTGCCGGCTTCAGCCATTTTCTGCATTATCTCGGAATAATTTTTTTCATAAACTTCGATTTTCTCAAGCAATTCAAGTTCTGCCATAATCAGCACCCTTTATCGGATTTTGAATTTTTCAGTAAAGCTTCCGCTTCCAGTACTTTTTTAAAAGAAGCAACTGCAACTTCCACCTGTTTGACATCAGGTTCTCTTGTTGTCAGTTTCTGAAGAAGAAGGCCGGGATAAAAAAGAACTCTTACGAATCTGTTATCCGAATATTTTCCGGCAATTTTTATAAATTCATAAGATATTCCTGCTATTACCGGCATAAGAAGAACTCTTGAAATTATTCTGAGATAAATCGGTGGCTTGCCCAGTATGGCAAATACAAAAACAGCCACAAACATAACTATCAGCAGGAAGTTTGTTCCGCATCTCATATGCATGGTTGTATATCTGCTTATTTTTTCAGGTACAAGCTCTTCATTATGTTCAAAAGCGGCAATTGTCTTATGCTCGGCACCATGATACTGGAAAAGCCTTCTTATATCTTTTAAAAGAGATATTATAAGTATATATGACAGAAAGAAAACAATCCTTATTACTCCTTCAATAAGATTGAATAAAAAAGAGTTTTCTATTCTTGTCTGGAAACTTCTGCCTATTACAGTCGGCAGAACAAAAAAAACACCTACGGTAAAAAGAACGGCCACAATTACAGAAATCGCCATTTCTTTTTTTGAAAATTTGATTTCTTCACCTGTCGACTCATTTATCGAATAATTAAGAGCCCTGAAACCTATTGACATGCTTTCAACAAGCGATACCGTGCCTCTTATAAAAGGCCAGCCAAGAAATCTGTGTTTTTTTGATACAGGTTCCGATTTGTAGACATTTGTCGCAATTGTATCATCGGGTTTCCTTACAGCAATGGACCAGAAGTTTCTGCTTCTCATCATTACTCCCTCTATGACGGCCTGCCCTCCGATATCGCAGACTTTCTTTTTAGCCTCAGGCATCAAAATCACTTGCCTTCGGAGGATTGCCGCAGGAATATTTGCCTTCAGGGCAGGACATTCTCAGACAATCGGGGCCTGAATTTTCAAACACTGAAGGAGCAACCTTTTTAACTTCCTTAAGCATTATGGTTGCAAGCTCCCTTATTTCTGTCTGCGCTCTGTTGCAGCATCGGACTGTAAAGAAATGCATGAGTTCACGCGCGTTCATTGTAACAATCATCTTCGTTTCGCTGGCATTCGGCAGGATATAGCGCGCATCTTCGGCTTCAATTCCCTCATTTACCATATCTTCATAAAATTTATGGGTATCTGCAACAAGTTTGCTGAATCTGTCGCTAAGCTTTTTATTATTTTTTATTGAATCCGGCAGAATATACTCATAATTATCAATAAATTTGACATATCTCTGGGACTGCTGGTTAAAAGATGCTATCCTGTGCCTTACAAGCTGATGGCTTAAAGCTCTCGAAATACCTTCGATTCCGAAAGAAAAATAAATATGCTCGGTAGTACTGTGATGTCCGCTTTTAATAACAAATCTGACAAGTTTCCTGGCTGATTCAATATCCAGTTTTTCATCAAGATCTTCAACTCCTACAGGTGAATAACATAATCTTGCCGCAATGGCAACAAGTCTTTCAGGATCAGGTGTATATCTTATCAATTTTACTTTCATAATAATTCCCGGAAAATTAAAATGGCATTATAATTCAGATATTTCCTTTCGCCGGTGATCAGTTTAATTCAAATCTGACAAATATGGCAGAGAGAAAAACCTCTTAAAATTATTTTTATATAATATTATTTA
>DUQM01000019.1 GCA_012837825.1 Actinomycetota bacterium
ATAATCCTTTTACAAAATTAAAAAAATAGTTATAATTTAGTTTTTGAAGTAAAACTATTTTGATAAAAATAGTTTTATTAAAATATAACGCCCTTGAGATATAAGTCAGAAGGAGAAGCATTTGAGTTCTATAATAAAGAAGAGACGAAAAAAAATGCGTAAGAAAAAACACAAAAAGATGCTCAAAAAAACCCGTTGGGCAAGAAAGAATAAATAATCATCTTGTTCTTATCGTTCAATGATAAAAAATAATGAATTAATAAATTTAATTGAAAATAAAATTTTTCTTGGCGATGGAGCCATGGGAACTTTGCTTCAGGGCTTTGGTCTTTCAACAAGCCCTGATCTTTTTCTGCAAGGAGAAAATGATTTTCTTGAGAAAATAAAAGACATACACTACAGGTACCTTGAAAGCGGCTCCAATATAATACAGACAAGCACTTTCAGCGCGAATGAACCAAAATTATCGGCATTTGGGATAAATGATATCAGGGATCTTGAAACAATAAATTATAATGCCGCTTCAGCTGCAAGAAGAGCCATTAGTGAATTCAGGGAAAAAACAGGCAGCAAGAGAATAATTCTTTCCGCCGCCAATCTTGGACCGACAGGAAAATTATTGGAACCTTTTGGTGATTTAAGTTATGAAAAAGCAGTAGAAGCTTTCCGGAGACAGTCAGAATACCTTATTTCAACAGAATTAACAGATATATTCCTTATAGAAACAATGATGGATCTGAACGAAGCCCTTGCTGCAGTTGAAGCTGTAAAACTGGCTGATAAAGATGCTGCTATAATATGCACGGTTACGTTTAATGAAAATGGTGTAACTCTGATGGGTAACAAGACAGAAGATGCTCTGAAAGCCATGCTGGAAGCCGGAGCTACCATTGCCGGAGCAAACTGCAGCGTTGGCTCTGACAAAATGCTTGAAGTAGTCAAAAGAATGCGACAGTCAGATAAAGAAGCAAAACTTATTTTCCAGCCAAATGCCGGGATTCCCAAAATGGTCAACGGAATGACTGTTTTTGATGAGACTCCGGAGATTTTTGCTGAAAATGTAAAAAAATATCTGCCCTACTCGCCTTCCATAATCGGAGGCTGCTGCGGTTCTACTCCTGAGCATATAGCAAAACTTGCTGAACTTCTTGAATAGCAAAAACCCGCTTTCATTGTCCCGGTATTGACATTTATTATACAGATTTTTCATTCAGGCAACTTGACTTTTAATTCAGGCAGTTATTTTATCATTGTGGTTTTATAATAATTTCCCATCAGATAAGTTATCATATTTATTTTCTCATAATCTATGTCACCATCGGAATAAATATATTTTTCTTCTGCATTTACGCTGACAACTTCTCCGATAAAGACATTATGGGTGCCAAGATTCAATGTCTGTCTTACAATACATTCAATACTGACAGGACATTCTTTTATCATTGGAGTATTTAATTTCAAACCTTTTTCTCTGTTTAATTTAAGTGCTTCAAACTTGTCAGTATCTCTTCCTGACCGGCTGCCGCAGAAATTGCATATCTCCGTCATTCCCGAATCAGGAATATTTATTACAAATTCACCGGATTTGCTTATAAGTTCATGTGAATATCTTTCAGGTCTTATAGATATTGAAATCATCGGAGGATTGCTGCAGACTGTACCCAGCCATGCAAGTGTTATTATGTTGTCTGAACCCCCATATGAACATGAAATAAGCGCAACGGGGTTCGGATACAGCCTCTCGGACACACCTATGTTTTTTTTCATTATATCTGCTCCTTTCACTTGACCGGTAATAATTTTATAATAAAAAAATACTATTACCCGGAATTAAAAACCATAAAAATATTTTTTACAAATTTTGGCAATTACATATAATAGATTTAAACAAATATTACTTTTTTAATAATACATGTCATCAGACAAGAAACGAGCGGCAACAATGAAAGGAAAAAAAACAGATGATTTTGTAAAAATTGCAGAAGATAAATTTTCTTCAGGTTTTAACTGCGCAGAATCCTCACTTATTGCAGTCACGGCTGCAATGGATATAAAATCTGATATGTTTCCCAGGATAGCCTCCGGTTTTGGCGGCGGAGTAAGCCGTTATGGCTCTATATGCGGAGCACTTTCCGGCACGATTATGGCAATCGGAGCATTTTGCGGAAGAGATGAGGTAAACGATCCGGAAGAAAAACAAAAATTTTATGATATGGTTTCTTTTCTTATTGAAGATTTCAGGAAAAAATTCGGTTTCATAGATTGTAAAAGTCTCACAGATTGTGACCTTCGCACAGAGGAAGGCAGAAATAAGTTTGATACTGAAGGAATCCATAATAAAAAATGCAGTGAATATGTCAGATTTGCTGTAAAGAAAGGAATAGAGATTTTAAATTCCAGATGACCAATATAAGAGAAATTGCTGCAATTGATTTTGAAACGGCAAATGAAAAATTTTCAAGCGCCTGCTCTCTGGGTATAGCTATTGTCAAAGACTACGAAATAATAAAAACAAGATACTGGCTTATGAAACCTCCTGAACCTTATTTCAGACCTTTTAATGTCAGATTACACGGAATTAATGAAGAAATTGTAGAAAAAAAACCTGAATTTTACAGAATATGGCCATCTGTCAGAAAGCATCTTGATGGCAGAATAGTTATTGCGCATAATGCCATGTTCGATATTTCCGTGTTAAAGTCTCTTCTAAACATATACCAGATAGATTATCCCGACATAATATACGCCTGCACGGTAAATCTCGCACGAAAAGTATGGGCAGGACTTGAAAATTACAAACTAAATACTATTTCAGAATTTTTAAAAATAGATTTCAAACATCATAATGCCTGCGAGGATGCCCGTGCGTGTGCTACCATTGCAATAGAAGCTGCAAAAAAACTGAATGTCAGTGATTTTCTGGATCTTTTTTCCAAAACTGAAACAGATTTAAAAAAAATGGAAAGAGACTGTCTTGAAATCTGTCAACATTAATGAACTATTGATTCTATTTAAATTCATAAACTGTTTTTAATTTTCCTTGTAATATGCCCTTGTTTTTAATTATAATTTTACATAAGATTGTATTAGTAGTTAGAAGTTTGATAGAAGTAATTAAATATTTTTTAAATAATAATTTTTAAGATTCATATAAAAAAGAAATAATAAAAAGAAGGGAGACAATATGAATAATGTAGATCTTAATAAAGCAAGCGGCATGTCAAAAGCTTCATTAATTCTTGGAATATGCGCACTAATTCCTTTTGTAGGATGGGCGCTTGGTCTAGCTGCAATCATAATAGGAATTATAGATCTGGTTAAGATTAAAAATAAAGAAGCTGGTGAACCTGGGAAAAAATTCGATATTATGGGAATAATTTTTGGTGTTGTTTTTCCCTGGATCTTCTCAATGATTATTATTTCTGTAATTACAAGCGCTGCTATGGGTGCTTTATCCAATATCGCTTACTAGTTTATAAATTAATAATCTGAATTAATTTATACTTAACTGACTAACTTTTAAAAAGAGCAAATGATAAGCCATTTGCTCTTTTTTTATATAGCAAGTTATAAATAATAATATATATTGAACTTTTATTCTTCTTATGAAATTATAAAATACAAATTTTAACTGGATATTTTTATTTATAATATCTGACAGCATGAAGAGAAAATGTAAATAACAGGTTAAAAGTCAGGGATTTAATAGAATGTATATTATAGACAATAATTCAGATAATGCTTATTTTAATATAGCTTCCGAGGAGTATTTTCTGAGAAATAAAAATGAAGATTTTTTCATGCTTTATATCAATCCTCCGAGCATAATAATCGGTAAAAACCAGAACACTCTTGCCGAGATAAATGCCGAATATGTAAATAAAAATAATATTGCGGTTGTGCGAAGACTGTCAGGAGGGGGCGCAGTATATCACTGTCACGGAAATCTTAATTTTTCCTTTATTATTACTGACAAAGAAGAAAGTTTTATGGATTTTGAGAAATTCACCCGACCGATAGTCTCTGTTCTGGGCAGTATGGGTGTCAGCGCACAGCTTAGCGGAAGAAATGATATTTTGATTGATGATAAGAAAATATCAGGAAATGCGCAATTTAAAAGCAGGGGCAGGATGATACATCATGGAACTCTTTTGTTTTCTTCCGATTTAAGCAAACTTAAAAAGTCTCTTAAAGCAAACCCGCTTAAATTCAAAGATAAAGCGACAAAATCAGTAAAAAGCAGGGTGGCCAATATATGTGATTATCTTGAAAATCCAATAGACATCCATGAATTTAAAAAACTGGTAATATCCGGAATACTTGAAACCAATAAGGATTGTGAAATTTATGCATTGACAGAAGCGGATAAAAAGTCGATTGAAAGACTTGTTGAAGAGAAATATTCTACCTGGGAATGGAATTATGGCTATTCACCAAAATATAATTTCAGCAGCGAAGAAAAATTTTCCTGCGGACTCATTCAGTCCTACCTTTTTATTGAAGACGGTCTGATAAAAAGCATAAAGTTTTATGGGGATTTTTTCGGAAAGCATGATATTTCAGAACTTGAAAGCAGGCTGACAGGAATAAAACATGACAGGAAAAACATTGAAGAAATATTATCAGAAACAGATCCGGGGAATTATTTTGCCGGCATTATTCCTGAAGAATTACTGAAATTACTATTATGATTAAGATTATAGACTTTAGTTAAACCAGATATAAAATCCACAGAATTTTAATACTCTTTTTTTATAAAAATTTTATAAAATCAGTTTGAATTTCAATAAATTCATGTGATGATTATTAATAAATTTTTATGCCGGCTACAAAACAAAGGAGTTTATGTCAAACAGTAATGCTGCTGTTTTCCCGTTCTCTTTTGCTTAGCTTACTTCAGAAAATTTAATATAGCCGCAATAAAAATAGGTTTTTAAAGATAATAACTGTTAATATATAATCTGTAGTTCTTTTACAGTTATAGACAAATGAAGACATGCAGGATTATGACATTGCATGTTAATATATAATCTGTAGTTCTTTTACAGTTACAGACTATAATATATAATAATTACATTTAAACAGGATATGGATAGGGTATGTTGGCTGATGCCACCGGTATTAATAATTAACGATTGGCAGATTATTATATGAAAAGACTTCTGTTTCCAATAATAATATTAATAATATTTCTGCTTTTTCCTTTACTGTCGTGCAAAAAAGAAGCAGGATTTGACTCCCTGCTTATATGCGAGGAAATCAATGAAGAAACGCTTGAAGCTGTAAAGACAAAGGATGTTTTTGATATCGATACTGAAGAAATTTTTGCAGTTGTAAAATACAGTCATGCAGCACAGAAAGACAGCTATTTTTTTGTCTGGACAAACATAAATACCGGTGTAAAAACAACTACGGAACAATATTTTCTTTCCAATAAGAAAAGTCTGGAATCAGGCAATCTTGTTTCAGTCTTAAAATTAAAAGAAGAAAGTCTGTTTATTACACCGGGGAGATATAAAGTTGAATTTATATATAATAACAAGCTGAAATCGACAGCTTTTTTTGAAATAAACAGGCCTGAACTGGAAATAATATCTTTGGAGCTGGCCGGCAGACTGAACAAGGATGGATCTCCTGCCGAAATAACCAGGGAGTTTGGACAGACCGATACCCTTTTTCTTAGTATGAAAGTTAATTATATGCTCAAGGACAATAGTTTTAAAGTCAGGTGGTTTGACAATAAAAATAAAATTCTTGAGGAAGACGCTTATGCTATTAATAAAGATGACCTCAAAAATCAATATATTGCTTTTACGCTAAAAAGCGGCAAAGGTTTATTTCAGGATGGCGATTATGAGGTCGATATTTATTTGAATGACAAGCTTGTTAAAACACTGCCTTTTAAAATAGTTAAAACAAAATTAAATTTATCATCTTTTTCAAAAAATTCAGAATATTCAAATAAAGACAGGGAATTTTCTTTCAATATTCCCGATAACTGGAATTATCTTGAATTTGAAAATGAAGGGCAGTTTCAGGTTCAGATAGTTCCGCCTTTGTCAAATATGGAAATCGGTTTTTTGTTTATGGTTGCTTCGGATACAAAAGATTTTTCGGAAGAGAACTTGTCAAAATTGCCTGATAAAATTCTGACATCCTTTATTTCCGAAAAAGAGCTGACAGAAAAAGAAGTCAGGACAGGCTCCGGAACCATAAAAGATGAAATTGAATATTCCGAGATAAAAAAGATCTATGTGGATCGGGAAAATAATGAATGGCTGCTTCCTTTTTGTTTTATAGTCCATGAAAATAATTTATATATCTTCTACGGAATCATTAATGGAACAATGTTTTCAAGAGAAGTCAGCGATGAGATTTTTTATGGAATAATCAATTCAATAAGCTTTAAATAAAAAACATAAGAGGAAATAATCAGGTAATATCAAAATAAATACATAAATTAATAAACCAGAGAGATAAATCCCTCTGGTTTATTAAGATCCCGGTTAAAGTTTCCAAATTCTTTAACAGCATGGATTTTTATTTGCTTGTCTGTCTTTTTCTCATAACTGCCAGAATGGTGCATGCTGTTATAATCATTGAAACTCCTATCAGCATAATGATATAGTGAGTACCTGTAAACGGAAGCTCCTGTATTCCGAGAACCTGGATTCCAAGAACCTGGATTCCGCCGCCGCCTTCAGATTCCTCAGTTATGCCTGCCGTACTCAAAAATGTTTCTCCGCCGCCGTTTGAAGGTGGAACAGGTGGAATAGGTGGAATAGGATCATTTGTTACTTCATCATAAGCATCAAGAACATTGGTGTCATCTTCCACAAACAGTGCGTTTCCACCAATGTGGTATGTATATACATTAGGATCAACAAGGTATCCTGCCGGAGCTGAAGTCTCCTGAAGCGTGTATGTACCCCATGGTAGTCCGCTTACAGAAGCTTTTCCATCTGCATCAGTAACCAGTACAAATTCTTTTACATCAGGTTCAAATGTCTGTCCCCCTGTATAGCTTAACAGATATGTTGCACCGGCTACAGGAAGTCCTGTTGATGAATCCGTCTTAATGAATTCAAATGAACCCCGTGCTTCATATGACTGGGATGCGCCCGCAAAAGGCTCATCATAGCTCTGAATTACGAATCTCTGGTATGGCTTATAGGTATAAGTGTACTTTTCATGAGCGCCACTATGATCATGACCACGGCAGTTCCAGTACCAACCCCAAATGGTCCAAGTGAAATATCCATTATCGCATATGGGTGAACTATTGCTACGATAATATCCACCACTATGATTATGACCACGGCATTTCCAGTAATGATCATTATGCCAGTATCCATTGCTGCATACATTGGGATTCTTGGTTTTTATTTCTTTGGGTTCTGCTTCCAGAACTTTTCCGCCAACCTGCTTATGTACATCCATTTCAAAATCAACTATTCCTGTAATAGGTATTGTGTCAGCTATACCGTCATTATTTTCGTCAACAATTATATGCGGTGAATTATACGGTCCTGAAGGTTGCGTATTATCATAATCAGGATTATCCTGAGTAGCAATTACCCTGTGTGAGTTAATAAAGTCTCCAACAACATCTCCGTCCGGATCATTTCCCGTACTAGTTGCAATGTCCTGAATATCAAGCTTGCAATCCTCATCTATATCTACCCATGCAAAGAGATTTACATTCATCTCTTCAAATTCAGGATAACCTTCTCCCCACCAGTAATAATAGTAACGTATGCTTGAATAGCCGTAATTGTCTCCTATAATATCTCCATCACCATCATTATCAACGGTGTCTTCAGCATCAGCATCATCAAGTTTGTTAGACATGGTTGATGATGCAGTTAAAACAAGGTCTGTTTCAGAGAAGCTGACATTATATGAGCCTTCCATTATATACCAGAAAACAGTTTTTCCCTCATCGGTAATCGTCGGTACGAGCGGGTTTTCCATTATTGCTTCTGCTTCAAAAGTGTTTGTATCCATAGTTGCCGGATCCACAAGCGGATCGGAGTCCAGAACTATTTTCAGCTCATTTATATTTTCATTATCAAGAAATTCCTGCAGGGAAACATCATTTGTTTCATCGTCGTCATTATTTTCCGGAAGATTAACGAATTTTTCTGCAACTTCCATAACGGCATTTGCAATGATTTGTGAATTCTCGTCAGAGGTTTCGTCAAGATCATTGCTAATAATGTCCCATACTGCTTCCTGGTTTTCTCCACCTGTTCCGCCGCTTGCAGTGGTTGCAAGGATTTCAACAGCTACCGCATTCACTTCATCAATTCCCGGTCCAAGATTTCCGCCTTCCCCATCATTCTGCATAACATCGCTAACAAAGCTGTCGGTTTCTTCATAAGCTGAGTTCTCTTCTGACAAATAAATCTCGTCGTCTATGCAGTAAACATTCGTATCCGGTTCATAATCGCCATCTCCGGTAATATCAACCTGATATTGCCCATTATCTTCCCCTGCGTATGTATATTGATCTCCTGTTTCTGCAAGCAGTGTTGATGGTATACTGAAAAATATAACCATGACAACTACGGTAAAAAATATTATAAGTTTTTTCATCTTATATCCCTCTTTCCGTTTTGGTTAATAATGTTAAATAGTTATCTGTCATTCTGTCTCCTTCTTTTAATGTTTTTTATAGCTTTCGTGCTAAAACAAGTCTTAAAATAATAAAAACCGACCCAAACTATAAAATTAGCTTTAGTCGGTTACGCTATTTGCTCCACTTTTCCCTTAGCGTCCAAACTTGAGAAAAGCTTCACAGCACCTAAATCATTTTTATATTTTCAAATACTTATACTAGTCAAAAACTACATAAATCAGACAAACCAAGTATACTTCATACATAATAATCGATATTTTTTTAAAAATCAATAATAAATTTAAAATATTTTTATAATATTATTTTCACA
>DUQM01000020.1 GCA_012837825.1 Actinomycetota bacterium
GCGGCGATATTGAAGCTCTGTATCATGCCTTTAAGAAAAAAATGGAAGATATTGCAGTAAAGAATATAAACGATCTTCAGATACAGAAAAAATTCAGATACGATTGTGAAATCAGTTTTGCGGATATATCAGCAGGCTTATATAAAGAGATAAAAGAGCTGGAACCTTTCGGAACCGGCAATCCCAGACCTTCCATGGTCACAAGAGACTGCCGGATCAGAGAGCTGAGATTTCTGAAAGACGGCAGACATGTCAGGTTGCTATTGCAGCAGTCCGGCATCGCCTTCAGAGCAGTTATGTTTAATCTTGATGTTAAATCGCAGGAAAAATTAAAAACAATAAAAAAAGATGATTACGTCTCCATACTTTATTATCTGGATGAAAACTCCTATAATGGTGTATCCTATTTACAATTGGTAGTTTTGGATTTACTTTATAAATAATAGTCGGCGGCTGCAAGAAAATATAGAAAATGAATAAAAGTGAAAAAACAATAAAACCTATTAAAGAAGAGATTTCATTAGATGAGCTTGAAAAAACCGTAGAGAAAAATAATGTTATAGACAAGCTGTTTGATGAAATTATAGGGGTTGCAAAGACATTTAATTCATCCATCAATACTGAACTTATAAAAAAGGCCTTTCTTATCTCAAAGAAATATCATGGTGAACAGTTTCGAATATCGGGAGAACCTTTTGTAATACATCCCCTTGAAGTTGCAAAAATAATTGCCTCCATTGAACTGGACCAGGCTTCAATAATTGCCGCATTGCTTCATGACCTGGTTGAAGATACTGATTTTTCGATTGATAAAGTAAAAGACGAATTTGGCGAAGAGATCGCAAGGATAATAAATGGCGTGACAAAACTTGATAAAATTATTTTTCATACAAAGGAAGAAAAACAGGTAGAAAACCTGAGAAAAATGATAATAGCCATGTCCGAAGATGTAAGGATAATTCTGGTAAAACTTGCAGACAGACTTCATAATATGCGTACGCTGACAGTTCTCCCCAAAGAAAAGATACATCTTAAATCCATAGAAACTCTCGAAGTTTATGCGCCCATTGCCCACAGGCTGGGAATCTTTCAGATTAAATCTGAGCTTGAAGATTTAAGCTTCAAGTATCTTTTCCCAAGGCAGTATGAAAAAATAAAAGTAATGCTTAATGAAAAGATAGAGGAAAGAAAAGAATTTATTGATGATGCCATAAGTATAATAAAAGGCAAGCTTGATGAAATGGGAATCAGGGCGGAAATAAGCGGAAGGGTAAAAAATTATTACAGTATATATAACAAACTTACAGTACAAAACAAAACTTTTGACAATATATTTGATCTGATAGCAATAAGAATAATAGTTGATGATGTCAAAAATTGTTACGGAGTACTGGGTATAATACATTCAATTTGGAAACCTGTACCCGGAAGATTTAAAGACTATGTGGCAAATCCGAAATTTAACATGTATCAGTCTCTTCATACAACAGTGATCGGCAAGAAAGGAGTGCCTCTCGAAATCCAGATAAGGACAGATGAAATGCATCAGATAGCGGAATACGGTATAGCAGCGCACTACAAATATAAAGAAAATGATTTGAAAGTGGAAGAGTTTGACAAGAGAATAGCATGGATAAGGCAGCTGCTTGACTGGCAGAAAGAATTGAAAAATCCTCAGGACTATATGGAGTCATTAAAACTCGACTTGTTTGAGGACGAAGTATTTGTTTTCACTCCCAAAGGAAAAGTCCTCAACCTTCCGAGAAAATCAACCATAATAGATTTTGCATATACTGTTCATACAGATATCGGACATAACTGCATAGGGGCTAAAATAAACGGACAGATGGTTCCCATAGAATCAATGCTGGAGAATGGAGATATTGTTGAAATTATCGTTTCAAAAACACCAAAAGGGCCAAGCAGAGACTGGCTGAATATTGTAAAAACTTCAAGAGCCACAAATAAAATCAAGCAGTGGTTTTCCAGAGAAGAAAGACAGGAATCTCTTAATTCGGGGAAAGAGATAATGCTGAAGCTTTTAAGAAAGAACGGATTATCTTTTAAAACAGTCAGCATGGATGTTTTTGAAGAAGTAGCAAAAGAGATGAATTTTGAAAAAGCTGAAACATTGTTTAGAAATGTTGGAACCCACAAGGTTTCAGCCCATCAGGTATTTACAAAAATTATAAAGAAAATGAATCAGCAGGATGAACAGCCAAGGGAAATGACTCTTGACGATATTCATCAGAAAGAAGATATACGAAGACCCAGCACCGGCATAAAGGTAAAAGGCATGGAGGGCGTTCTTGTTTTTATGGCCAAATGCTGTAATCCGGTTCCGGGTGATAAAATAGTTGGCTATATAACAAGAGGCAGAGGAATATCTGTGCACAGAGCTGACTGTACAAATTTAAAGAATCTTGTAGAAAATGAAAAGGCAAGGATAGTAGAAGTAAGCTGGGATAAAAATGCTCCGTCAAGGTTTAATGTTGAAATAGAAATCGAAGCTCTTGACCGGACAAAGCTTTTAAGGGATATTACAAATACCATCAGTGAATATGATTTGAACATCATTTCAACATCCGGCGGCACTCAGAGGAAAAATGGTTTTGCAAAATTCAAATTTACAATCGAAGTAAGCAATAAATATATACTTAAGGATGTAATAAATAATTTGAGAAATATAGATTCCGTTTACGATGTATACAGGGTTCTGCCGAGGGGTTGAAAATGAATAATATGAATAATATTGAAATGAATAATATTGAAATAGTAAAAATAAAACTTGATTTTTTTGATACCAATTGTTATATGGTTTACGGAAACGGTATTGATTTTCTGATTGATCCCGGCTCAGACAGCAAAAAAATAATCAAATATCTGGATAAAAGAAAAAAAGGCCCTGATTTTATCATCGGGACACACTGTCATTTTGACCATATAGGGGCTGCAGACAAGGTTGCAGACTATTATAACATTCCGGTATATATTCATCAGAACGAAGAAGAAATATTAAACAACCCCGGTAAAAATCTGTCTTCTTTTTTTAATGTAAATACATTATTATTAAAAACTTATAAGATTTTATACGGAATGGAAACAAAAGATTTTCTTTCAAAAAAAATCGATATAATAACTACACCCGGACATACACCGGGAAGTATAATTATCAGATATGCCGGATATCTTTTTACCGGAGATCTGTTATTTAAGGATTCCATAGGCAGGACGGATCTTCCCGGAGGAGATTCGGCAAAAATGAAAACAAGTTTAAGTTTGTTAAAAACCCTGGACAAGAATCTGATTGTTCTGCCGGGGCATGGAGATGAAACGACTTTGGAAGATGAATTGAAAAATAATTATTTTCTAAATAACGGGGATTCGGAGGATTTTAATTGATATACAACTCACCGAGAGGAACCGAGGATTATTTTGGCGAAGAAATAAAGTACAGGGATTTCCTTACCGAAACATCCAGAAGTCTCTTTAAGATATTTAACTATTCTGAAATAATAACTCCTCATTTTGAGCATACCGAAGTTTTTTCCAGGGGAATCGGTGAAAATTCTGAAATTGTCCAGAAAGAGATGTACACATTTTCCGATAAAAAAAACAGGTCTCTGACTTTAAGGCCTGAAGGTACGGCATCTGTTGTGCGTGCAATTGTTGAAAACAAGCTTTACTCGGGAAATCTTCCATTAAAATTATTCTACATAGGCAGCATGTTCAGGTATGAAAGACCTCAGAAAGGAAGAATGAGGGAGTTCTGTCAGATAGGAGTTGAATCTGCCGGCAGCGATAGTCCCTCAATCGATGCAGATGTCATATGGCTTCTGTATGAATTGTTCAGAAAACTTGGTTTTAGAAATCTTACTCTTTATGTAAACAGCATAGGATGTGCTGACTGTCGTGCCGAATATGTAAAAATGCTGGAAGATCAGCTGATACCCGTAAAAGATAGTCTTTGTCAGGACTGCAATTCCAGGTTAGGTAAAAATACTTTAAGGATTTTTGACTGTAAGGTAAAAACATGCAGAGAAGTTCTTAAAAACGTTGTAAAAATAAGCGACAATCTTTGTGAAAACTGTCTTAAGCATTTTAATGAAATAAAATCCTTAATGGATGTTCTTGAAGTGGATTATGTGCACAACAAAAATCTTGTCAGGGGTTTTGATTATTATACAAGGACGATTTTTGAAATAATATCTTCAGATATAAACAGCGCGCAGAATGCTCTTGGCGGAGGAGGGCGTTATGATAACCTTATTAAAGAATTCGGCGGTCCTGAAATCAGTTCAGTCGGTTTTGCCATAGGTCTGGAACGCACAGTACTTTTAATGAAGGAGCTTGGAATAAAATTACCTGATTCAATGAAATTTTTAAATAAGACTTATATAATAAATATGGATTCTGTCTATGACAAATATGTTTTTGAACTTCTCAGATATCTAAGAAGCCGGGATATTTATTGTGATACGAATTTCAATATAAAAAGTGTTGGCAAAGAAATAAAATTTGCGCAAAATAACGGGTATGAAAATGTGATCATAGTCGGCGAAGATGAATACAGAAGAAAAAGCGTAAAAATAAAAAATCTGAAAAAATATTCTCAGAAAGAATTTGAATGGGATTCTGAAAAAGAAAAGATATTAAATTTCCTTAAAAAAACGGAGTAAATCTGATGATAAAAAATGAAGAAGCTTTCAGGACAGCATACAGAAGCAATCTCTGCGGCTTGTTAAATGCAGAAGATGCTGATAAAAAAGTCAGTCTTTGCGGCTGGGTAGGGAAAAGAAGGGATCACGGAAAGCTTATATTTGTTGATTTAAGAGATTTCAGCGGTATCATACAATTGGTTTTTGATCCTTCTTTTGGCAAGGATGCGCATGAAGCTGCAAAAGAAATAAGAACTGAATTTGCCATACAGGCAGAAGGAATAATCAGGCCGAGATCTGAAGAAACAGTAAATAATGAAATTCCCACAGGAAATATTGAAGTTTTTGTAAACAAATTAATTATTTTCAATACATCAAAGACACCGCCTTTCAATCTTGATGATCGTGAAAGTGTTGATGAACTTGCCAGGCTGAAATACAGGTTCATTGATCTGAGAACTGCTGAGATGCAGAATAATCTGAGATTAAAAAACAGGATCATGTATGCCACAAGAAATTTCCTGCAGTCCAATGGATTTATTGAGGTTGAAACACCGATACTCGGTAAAAGCACGCCTGAAGGTGCGAGGGATTTTCTTGTTCCTTCAAGGCTTAATCCTAATAAATTTTACGCTCTTCCTCAGTCTCCCCAGCTTTTCAAGCAGATACTTATGTTTTCAGGTTTTGACAGAATTTTCCAGCTCGCAAGGTGTTTCAGGGATGAAGACCTGAGAGCGGACAGGCAGCCGGAATTCACTCAGATTGACCTTGAGATGTCATTTGTAAGGCAGGAAGATATAACTTCAATGATCGAAAGACTGATACGGGACATAATGTTGAATGTCCTGGATAAGGAAATACAAATTCCTTTTAAAAAACTTACCTGGGAAGAGGCAATGTCTCAATACGGTTCAGATAAACCGGATACAAGGTTTGAACTAAGGATAAAAGATATTTCTGATTATTTTAAAGATTCAGATGTCAAGATCTTTAAAGATGCTTTGCAGAATGAAGGAGTCATAAAATGTCTTTGTGTTGAAAATAGTGAAGATTTTTCAAGAAAAGACCTCGATCAGTTTGTTGAGACTGCCAAAAAGAATGGTGCCGGCGGACTGTTATGGATAAAAGTAGATGAAAACCTGAATTTTCAGTCTCCGGTTGCAAAATTTTTATCTGAAAAGGAAAAATCAGCCCTGATTTCCGGTTTGTCATTAAAGCCAAAAAATCTGCTGCTTATAATAAGCGACAAATTTGAAACAGCCTGTACAGTTCTTGGAATACTAAGAACCCGGATAGGTGTAAAATTAAAAATGATCAGCGAGGATTTATTTGATTTTCTATGGGTATATGATTTTCCCTTATTTGAATGGGATCAGAAGGAAAAAAAATATAAATCCATGCATCATCCTTTTACAATGCCTTCGGAAGAAACGGCCGGATATCTTGATAAAGATCCCCTGAAAGTAAAATCTGTTTCTTATGATATTATCCTTAACGGAAATGAACTTGGTGGCGGTTCCGTGAGGATAAATAATATCGAAATGCAGACCAGGATATTGAAATTGTTAAATGTCGATTTGGAAAAAGCAAAAGAGAATTTCGGTTTTTTTCTCGGTGCCATGGAGTATGGAACTCCTCCTCACGGCGGCATAGCGCTTGGTCTTGACAGATTTGCAATGCTTCTGGGCGGACTTAAAAGCATCAGGGAAGTAATTGCTTTCCCGAAAACCCAGTCAGCCTTTGATGTGATGACCGAAACACCATCAGCCGTAAGCTCTGAGCAGCTGAAGGAATTGCATATAAAATGTGAAGAAACTGATCCCGAGCAATGAAATATCACAGATTGTATTAGAATTTCAATTATGCTAACATTTTATTGTACCCTGTGTTAATAGTAATTGAAGTTAATTTTAATGCCAACAAATTAACTTTGGGAGTCTTTACTCTGACTGTGGTGTAAATGCCCTTTAAAGGGACTTACTAATCGGCAGGTAGGAATCCGCCTTACTTCGGGTAGGGCATAAAAACTTCAATCAATTACGTTAATATGGGGTATTGTTTTATATAAATTTATTAATATTTAGCTTGGAGAATAAGTGTTAACAGATACCAGGCTTAGATAGTACAATTTATTTATTATTGATATTTTTAAGCATTTCAATTATTTTTATAAAGTTATGGATATAAGAAAAGAGTTTTTAAATTTTTTCAAAGAAAATGATCATTTGATTCTGCCGTCTTCCAGTCTTATACCTGATAATGATGCGAGCGTATTGCTGACTACAGCAGGGATGCAGCAGTTCAAACCTTATTACCTGGGCGTCAAAAAACCGCCTTTTCCCAGAATTTCAACGGTACAGAAATCTTTCAGAACCAGCGACATAGAAAACATCGGTAAAACGGATAGGCACCTGACCTTTTTTGAGATGCTTGGAAATTTTGCTTTTGCGGATTACTTTAAAAAAGAAGCTATTGCACTGGCTCTCAGGTTTCTGTCAGATATATTAAAAATTCCTGAAAACAAATTATGGATAACTGTCTTTGGCGGTTATGGAGATCTTCCCATGGACAAGGAAGCTGAAAATTACTGGATGGAAAACGGAATACCCGGGGAAAGAATATACAAATTCGGTATGAAAGACAATTTCTGGGGGCCGGCAGGGGATACAGGCCCGTGCGGTCCTTCAACTGAAATATACTATGATTTCGGCCCTGACACAGGGTGCGGCAGAAATGACTGCAACCCGGGTTGTGGCTGCAGCAGATTTATAGAAATATGGAATCTTGTTTTTACGCAGTACAATTATAATGGCCGGGAATATCTTGATCTGCCTAATAAAAATATAGATACCGGCATGGGATTGGAAAGAATATACTCTGCATTGAATGGAAGTAATTCGGTTTTTAATACTCCTCTGTTCAAGAATATTATTTCGAAAATTTCTGAAATTGCTGATGGCATCAGTGAAAACAACTATGAAGATGAAACAAAAACAAGAGCAAAGAAAATAATAAGCGATCACTGCCGGGCAATTTATTTTCTGATTTCCGATGGAGTAATGCCCTCAAATGAAGGACGGGGATATATCCTGAGAAGAATAATCAGAAGAGCAATAAGATATGGAAGACTTATTAATATAAAAGATTATTTCCTGAATGAAATAGGAAAAGTTATAATAGATGATTACGGGGAAGCTTATCCTGAGCTTGAATCAAAAAAAGAAATTTCTTTTCAGGTCGTACACGATGAAGAAAAGAAATTCTCAAATACGCTAAAGGATGGCATGAAGATTCTTTTACAGAATATTTCTGAATTAAAAGAAAAAAAAGAGACCATTTTAAGTCCTGAAAATACATTCCGTCTTTATGATACTTACGGTTTTCCTGTTGAGCTGACTGAAGAAATATTAAAAGAAAGTAATCTGTCGGTTGACATTGCCGGATTTAATGAATTCATGAAAAACCATATAAAAAAATCAAAAGAAAAAACCGGATTTGATAAGAGCATTAACGAATACCTGGATTTTTATAGAAATCTAAAGTCGCAGGCCGAAAATGAATTCATAGGTTATGAGCATGATTCTTCAGATACTGTTATTTTAAAAATAGTTGTGGACGAAAAATCTTTTAAAAAAGAAAAAGATGTGTTGCAGGAAGGGCAGAAAGGTGAAATTGTAATACGGAAAACTCCTTTTTATGGTGAAAGAGGAGGTGCCGTGGGAGACAGGGGAACAATATCGTCTTCCCGGAACGGTCATTTGTTTGAAGTAAATGATACCATAATCCCTTTTGAGGGCCTTATAATCCATAAAGGAATAGTCAGGAAAGGAAGTTTTAAGGTCGGAGATAATATACATGCAGAAGTCGACATAAGCTTCAGAAAAAATATAAGCAGAAACCATACTGCCACTCATCTTCTTCACTGGGCTTTAAGAAGCCTGCTTGGCAGCGAAGTAGAACAGGCAGGCTCTTTTGTTTCTGATGAAAGACTAAGATTTGATTACAAATTTTTTGGTAAATATGAAGAAGATATTATTGATAAAGCAGAAATGCTGATAAACAAAAAAATAACCGATAATGATATTGTAAAAATTTTTGAGACTTCATGGGAATATGCTCAGGAAATAGGCGCAATGGCACTCTTTGAAGAAAAATACGGACGATTTGTAAGAGTGGTAGAAATCGGCAATTACAGCCGGGAGCTTTGCGGAGGAATACATGTTAAAAGAACCGGTGAAATAGGGTTGTTTAAAATCCTGTCTGATACCGGTATCGGTACAAATTTAAGAAGGATAGAAGCAGTTACGGGAACATATTCCTATGGATATTTCAGCGCAAGTGAAAAAATATTAAAGAATATATCGGATAAATTAAATGCTGACATAGATGAGATTGAAATAAAAATTGACAAACTAAAAACCGAACTTGAAGCAAAAAATGAAAAATACAATAGATTGCTGATAATCGGTGCAAAAAACAGAATCTTTGAAAAATATGGAAAAAATGCATCCGAAGATTATAAAATTTTTGAATATGATTTTTCATGCTCAGAATTTGGGGATGACCTTAATATTAAAAATCTGGGCATTCTTACCGATGATTTAAAAGAATTTTATAGAAAAGGATTTTTCTGTGTGTTTTCAAATATTGTCAACAACAAACCCATGCTTGTTTTTTCCTGCACCCCTGATATAACAGACAAAGGCATTGATTGCTCTAAAATTGCCAGGGAAGCCGCAAAAATTATAAAAGGCGGAGGAGGAGGAAAACCTGAATTTTCCCAGGCGGGAGGTTCAGATAGCACAAAGATCGGGGAAGCGGCTGATTTTGCTTTGAAGATGGTGAAAGACTGTCTTGGTCTGAAATAATGAAGATTCTTGCAATAGATTTTGGAGAAAAAAATTTTGGAATTGCTTTAACAGATGATCTTGGAATAATTGCAATCCCGTATTCTGTTGAAAAAAATGATAATAATTTTCACAAAACACTTATAAAAATAATCAATGAAAAAAAAATAAACAAAATAATTGCCGGATTTCCTTTAAGTCTCAAAGGACAGGAAGGTGAACAGGCACTTAGAGTAAGAAAGTATTTTAAAGAATTAAGTAAAAAAATAAATATGAATATTGAACTTGTGGATGAACGATTTTCAACAAAGATTTCTGAAAATAAACTAAGAGAGCTGAAGAAAAACACAGAAAAAGATATCGATAAATTTGCTGCTGCCATTATTTTGGAGAATTATTTAAGCAAATCCTGCAAATGATGCTTTAAATTTTATTTATATTTTCAGGCAATAATTAAAAATATTAAAAACATTACAGGAAAATTTGAGATGATGATCAAAAAAGAAAAAAATACTTTTACTTGTATTATTTTAATATTTGTCTGTCTGTTATCTGTTCTGATGGTTTTTAATGTTTCTTGTAAAATTTTTGATTCTGCCCGTTCTGAAACAGAAAAGACAATTGAAAAAGGCATTGAAAAAGAAATAGTGATAAATGAAGGCATGAATCTTACACAGATAGCAGAACTGATGGAAACAAATGGAATAGTAGATGATGCCCTGTTTTTCAAACTTTATGTTGAAGAAAAAAATATGGAGAAGAAACTTCTTCCCGGAAGCTATAAATTGCTTACATTATCTGATTATGGTGAAGTTCTCGATGCAATATCGGGAGGACCGGCCATAATATCGTACAAGCTGACAATTCCGGAGGGTTTTACAGTTGACCAGATCGCTCAAAGGATACTGAGCGAAATTCCAAATATTTCCTCCCGGGATATTGATGATAACCTTATTCCCCGAAACTATGATTATGATTTTTTAAAAAATGATGAAATATTCGTTGAAACACTTGAAGGATTTCTTTTTCCAAAAACTTATGAAATATTACAGGAATATACTTTAAAAAATATAATCGAAATGATGCTGTCACAATATCAGTTTGAAACAAGCAGTCTTGATTTTACTGAATTAAGTGACAGAAATCTTGATTATTATGACATTCTCATAATAGCTTCCATGATTGAAAGGGAGGCATACATTCCGGAAGAAAGAGAGCTTATATCTGCAGTAATACATAACAGATTTGAAATAGGAATGTCTCTTGGAATAGATGCAACCTTAAGTTATTATCTTGACAAATGGGATGAGCCTCTTACAAAAAGCGACCTTGAAACAGATACGCCATATAATACAAGAATATATGCCGGACTGCCGCCGACACCTATCTGTAATCCGGGCCTTGAATGCATAAAAGCGGCATTATCTCCGGCAGATGTAGATTATCTGTATTATGTAGTTACCGATGAGGAAAACCATAAGCACTCTTTCTCAACAACACTTGAGGAACATAATCAGAATATCGGCAGCACACAAAATCAATGAAAGAACTTAAAAATTTTTTATCTGAAAAAGAATCCTTAAAAAAAATAGCTGATTTTTCAAAAGACAACAAAATACCTGTCATTAGCAATGATGTGGGGAGACTTCTTGAAACAATTATATTTTTAAAACAACCTGAGAATATTCTGGAAATCGGTTGCGGTGAAGGTTATTCAACCTATTATATAATTAAAAATCTTGGAAAAGGCTCGTACACGGGAATAGATCTTAATAAGAAACGCCTTAAAAAAGCTGAAAGATTTATTTCTTCAAGTTTTCCGGAAAAAGAGGTTTTATTTATTAATGGAAATGCATTAAAAATAATACCTGAACTTGAAGGTTGTTTTGATTTTGTTTTTATTGATGCTGCAAAATTTGAATATCCTGATTATTTTGAATTGCTGCAAAATAAATTAAGCAAAGATGCCTGTATTATTGCTGACAATGTTTTTTTCAGTGAAAAAATATTTTCCAATTATATAAAAGAACATGATAAAAACAGTGTAACCGGATTAAAAGAATTTGTTAAACATGTAAGTAACAGCAGTTTGCTGAAAACAATATTTTTGGATATTGGCGATGGAGTATCAGTATCGGTTTTTAGAGGAAAATAGAAAATTACCTGAATTGCTTGTGCCTGCAGCTGATATGACTGTTTTAAAGTATGCTTTGGAGTATGGCGCAGATGCAGTATATCTTGGTGGCAGAAAATTTAACCTGAGGAGCTATGGAAGCAATTTCAGCATCAGAGAGCTTGAAGAAGCGGTAAAATATTCACATGACAGGAGTAAAAAAGCTTATCTTACTTTAAATTCGATTATATTTGAAAATGAGCTTGATGAGTTTGAAGAATATGTTAAAAGCATCAAAGACATTGGCTTTAACGGTTATATTGTTTCAGATCCCGGACTGATACCGGTAATAAGAAAATATATTGCGGATGCAAACATTCATATGAGCACTCAGTTAAGCACTACAAATCATCTGACGGTGGATCACTACAGAAAAGCCGGAGCAAGAAGAATAAATATAGCAAGGGAGATAAGATATAATGATTTAAGGGAGCTGGTTAAGAATTCCAAAATAGAAATTGAAGTCTTTATTCACGGTTCTTTATGCATATCTTATTCAGGCAGATGCATGCTCAGCAAATATATGACAAATCGCGATGCCAACAGAGGAGAGTGCGCACATAGCTGCAGATGGAAATATTATCTTATGGAGGAACAAAGACCTAATTTATTCTATAATATCACACAGGAAACTGACGGAACATACATATATAATTCAAGAGATCTTTGTCTTTTGCCAAAACTGGATTATCTTGTAGAGGCAGGAGTATCTGCTTTAAAAATCGAAGGGAGAATGAAAACAGAAAGCTATGTAGCACAGACTGTCTGGGTGTACAGAAAGGCCCTGGATCTTATAGCTGAAGGAAAGTTCAATAAGGAAAACAAAGATTTTTTAATGTCAGAATTAATCAAATGCAGCCACAGGGATTACACCGAGGGCTTTATGTTTCTGGACTCTTTTGAGGAGCTTGAAAATAATGAAGATGTTAAAATAAAGCAGGATTTTAAGTTTACAGGTATTTGTTTTAAAGAATTCTCAGAAGACGGATGTTCGGAAATCCTGGTAAAAAATCAATTCAGAAAAGGTGAAGTCCTTGAAATACTTGAACCGGGAACAATGCCAAGACTTTTTAAAGTAAAGAAAATAAAAATAAAAAGAAAAAACTATGAATTTTTTACAGAAGAAGCAAACCCCAATGATATTATTCTTCTTGAAGGACTGGGGAATATAAATTTATTTTCAATAATAAGGAAAAGGATGCAAAATGCCTAAATGCTTTGAAATATTACTTGAAGGAAGAGTTCAGGGAGTTGGTTTCAGGAATTTTGCCGCAGCAAGGGCACTGAGATATAATATAAAAGGTACTGTTAGAAATACTCATGAAGGGAATCTTGAAATAATCTGCTGCGGTACCGGAGAAGATCTTGAAAAATTTATCAGTGAAGTAAAAAAAGGCCCCTCATTTGCATTTGTAAGCGAAGCAAAAATCAGTGAATATGCAGGCCGGTTTGATTTTAGCGAATTTAAGATCATTTATTAAAAACAAATAATTAAAAAATGCCGGAAAACATTAATGGGTATACAGATATTTACGGGCTTCTTGGTTATCCTGCCAGGCATAGCTATTCTCCCGTAATACACAATTATCTGTTTAAGAAGAATTCAATTAATTCAGTTTATCTTGCTTTTGAAATAAAACCTGATAACTTTAAAGAATGTGTATCATGCTTTAAAATTCTGAAATTTAAAGGTTTTAATCTTACAATGCCTTTTAAAAAAGATATAATTCCTTATCTGGATAAAATCAGCAGAGATGCATCAATCATAAATTCTGTCAATACGGTTGTCAGAACCGGGGATATCTACGAAGGTTTTAATACAGATCTTGATGGTTTTATCAAATCACTTGAGGAAAAAGAATTTAATTTTACAGATTCGTGTGCTCTTGTTCTGGGCGCAGGAAGTACCGCAGGAAGTACCGTTCTTGGTTTGCTGAAAAAAAAGATGAAAAAAATCTATCTCTTCAACCGGACTGCAGACAGGGCATTTGAACTGAAGGATAGGCTAAGGAAATATTTTGATGAAGAAATAATAATTTTGGAGAATCTAAAATATCTGGGGAGTGAGGATCTGAAAAGAATAGATCTTGTGGTAAACTGCACATCTGTAGGTATGGATGGTTTAAGTGGTTCTGAAAATATGCCTGTTCCGGAAAACTGGTGCTTAAAAGACAAGTTTGTATTTGAAATGATTTACAAGCCGGCTGAAACCATGTTTCTTATAAAAGCAAAATCTGAAAAGGCAGTAATAATAAACGGCCTTGACATGCTTGTCAACCAGGCTCTTGCCTCCTTTGAAATTTGGGAAGGGTTTTTCCCCGATAAAAAAGATCTGATGGAATATTTTAAAAATAGTGTTAAATAAACTATAAAAACTATTTTATTAAA
>DUQM01000021.1 GCA_012837825.1 Actinomycetota bacterium
GATTGAAATATTCAGAATATATGATATATTACATCTTATTTGTTTTTTCGGGGTGTAGCGCAGCTTGGTTTAGCGCACCTGCTTTGGGAGCAGGGGGTCGGAGGTTCAAATCCTCTCACCCCGACCACTAGGAAATTAACTCGATCCGACTGCTTTCCTTGTACTTTTCCCTCATTTCGCAGACCTTTGACATCCTATTTAATAAATAGATTCTGTAAGAACACTCGCCAGTGCTTTGCGAGCGAAAGGATTTTTCATCCTCGCCACTTTGAGATCTGGTACGCCAAAAGCTAAATATTGGCGAGACTATTCTCGCCAATATTGATTTATCTATGCCAAATGAAGTATAATGGCTATGTAAAAATGGAGGCGATGTTTTGAGAAAGTTCGATTATTTAAAATTGATGAATCTATCTTTACCGGTCAGCATATACCATACGATAGCACAAATTCACGAGTATAAAGGCAAACAAGAGCTTTATGTGATCAATTATCCGGATGTCTTAGAAAAGATGATAAACATCGCAAAAATACAGAGCGCAAAGTATTCTAATGCTATTGAAGGAATTTACACCAACGATACAAGACTGCTGGAGTTGATGAATAAGAAATCTGAACCCCGGAACAGAAACGAGGAAGAGATTGCCGGCTACAGACATGTGCTCGACATGGTACACGAAAATTATCCTTATATAGAATTCAGCAAAAATGATATTCTAACCTTACACAATCAACTATATTCTTACTCCCATGTTAACCATAAGGGAAAGTTCAAGACGATGGATAATACCATTGTTGAAGTCAACAGTATGGGTAATAAAAAAGTAAGATTCAAACCGGTAAGCAGTTTTGAAACGGAAAAGTATTTCGACGAAATGGTAGCAGCTTATAGAAAAGCTGTTAAAGCAAACATACCACCGCTCATTTTGATACCTGTCCTTATCCATGATTTTTTGTGCATACATCCATTTGACGATGGAAACGGAAGAATGAGCAGAATATTAACACTTCTTCTTTTATATAAATTTGATTATTTTGTCGGAAGATATATAAGTATCGAGATGCTGATTGAGGAGAGCAAAGATTCTTACTATAAGGAGCTTCAAAACTCAAGCGAAAAATGGCACATAGGTGAGAATGACGAACTACCGTTTATTAAATATATGTTGGCAATTATTCTAAAAGCATATAGAGAGTGTGATGATAGATTTAAGCTGATAGGAGAAAAGACATTATCATCACCGGAGAGAGTGCTGGCGGTTATTCAAAAATCTCTGGAGCCGCTTTCGAAGCGAGATCTTGTTATGCTTTGTCCGGACATATCTCAAAGGACAATAGAAAGAGCCTTAAAAGAATTGCAAGAGAACGAAAAAATAAAGCAGGTAGGCGGTGGACGCTCAACAAGATATGTCAAGATTTAAATCGGATTTTCTGAAGACAAATTTCAAAAATCTAAGACATGCAATCTTTTATAAGAAGCTATTTGAGAAATATGCCACCCATTGACTGTTCTCAAACCATTGATTTTGTTGGATTTCTTAAAAAGCCCTGTATCGCCACTCGCACCATTGGAAATTAACTCGATCCGACTGCTTTCCTTGTACTTTTCCCTCATTTCGCAGACCTTTGACATCCTATTTAATAAATAGATTCTGTAAGAACACTCGCCAGTGCTTTGCGAGCGAAAGGATTTTTCCATTCAATTATCGAATTAGATAAATTTGAAATTACTGATATATCAAATAATAGAAAATGCAGTACATATTCCGGAGAATAGATTAGCAATTGGATGTATAACTCAACTCGGAACAATTAAACCGTCAGATTTCTTTTTATTGATGTATCCTGTACAGTCAAATACAATTCCCACATTAAAATCTCTGCATTTCCCACATTATAACATGGGTATTTTTTAATAATTCCCACATTAAAATCTTTACTTTTCCCACATTGCAGGGTAGAATGACAGTGAGGTGAATGTAATGATTAACTATATGCCACGGATTATGGATGAACTGCTCAGGCGAGAGCTCGAATCTTTTGGAGCTGTATTGCTGGCCGGACCGAAATGGTGCGGCAAAACAACGACGGCAAAACAAATAGCTAGAAGTGTATTAAATTTGCATTCTCCCGATCAACAGGAGACTTACTTGCAACTGGCAGATATAAAGCCATCTCTGCTGTTGGATGGGGAGCATCCCAGACTTATAGACGAATGGCAAATGGCCCCGCAGCTTTGGGATGCCATACGACACGATGTGGATGTAAAAAGCACCGAAGGACTTTATATTCTTACCGGCTCTACATCTGTGGATGAAACCAAAATAAAGCACTCGGGCGCAGGGCGAATTTCAAGATTAAAAATGTACACAATGAGTCTCTATGAGTCGCAAGACTCCAATGGCACGGTTAGTCTTTCAGATTTGCTTGAAAATTCGACTAATGTGGCGGCGAAATCTGACTTAATGATAGAGGACTATGCGCGCCTCATCGTCCGTGGAGGATGGCCGAGCACTATTGGCAAAAGCAATGCAGTCGTACAACGTCAGATTGCCGGATATTGTGATGCTATTGTAAAGTCAGATATGTCAACCATAGACGGTGTTTCTCGGGACGAACGCAAGGTAAGTTCGTTACTTCGTTCGTATTCCAGACATACTGCCACCCAAGCGCCGAAAACTACAATACAAAAAGATATTTTGCAGAACAACGAAATGATGCATATCAACACCTTGGATTCATATATCAATGCGCTCAACCACTTGTTCGTAATCGATGATGTGCCTGCCTGGAGCCCGTGGCTTAGATCGAAAACATCAATTCGCACCGCAGACACTCGTCACTTTATAGATCCGGCAATCGCTGCATATTTCCTGCAGGCCTACCCACAAACCTTGCTCGGCGATATAAATACCTTCGGTCTGCTTTTCGAATCTCTTGTCGTTCGCGACCTGCGCGTCTATGCCCAGGCTAACTATGGCCATGTTTCCCATTATCGAGACAGTAGTGGACTTGAAGCGGATATTATAATCCATTTATCGGATGGACGGTGGGCAGCGGTGGAAGTAAAACTAGGAAGCAAGCAGGTGGATGCAGGAGCCGCAAATCTCCTTGCCTTAAAAGAAAAAATCGATTCGAGCAGAACCCCTGAGCCCTCTCTACTCATGATAATTACCGGAACAGAATATGCCTATACGAGAAGTGACGGAGTTGTAGTTGTGCCACTGGGATGCTTGAAGCCGTAGATTTGAGAAATACCCTGCTTATTGACTGCCATCAAAACATTGATTTTGTCGGATTTCTTAAAAAAGCCCTGTATCGCCACTCGCACCATAACAGATGAGGGGTTTGATAGAATTCGTCAATTACCGTTCTTTTTATGCTTTAAAGCCATATACCCACTTCAATCAGCGTACGCTTTTTTATTCATGTTCTTTTATATTCAATAACCAATTTGAGATATCTGCAATCCTGATTCCTTCGTACAGATATTCCGGATGACCTGTATTTGCTATAAGAAGTTTAGGATATGCATCCTTTATTTGCAGAAGAGGCATAACTTCGCGTTCCAAAGTTGAGCGCTCCGTTATATTATCAGAAACCTGAATATATAGCTTTTCACTCTGTTTTAACGCAATAAAGTCAACTTCTTTTTGATATAATTTCCCGACATATACCTCATACCCTCTGCGCATAAGTTCTACAGCAACCAAATTCTCATATGCTCTACCATAATCCATGTTCCTTTGCCCTAATATCGCATAACGGATACCCAAGTCGCAAAGATAGTATTTATCAAGTGTTTCCAGATATCTCTTACCTTTGATATCATAACGCTTTACTTTGTAAAACATGAAGGCATCACAGAGATGGTCAATATATTTTCCAATTGTAACGTGATTGGTAGATAGCGAACCGGCGTTCAGTTTTTCACTGATTTTATTGGGTGATGTTAAATTTGAAATATTGTCCATCATGAATTCTGTCAGATGCTCCAATATCGAAGTATAGGGGAGGCGATACTTATCTACCAAGTCCCTGTTTACAATCGTTTTATAAACATCATTTACATAAGCTATTCTGTCTCGGTTTGAGGTGTATTCATACGATCCGGCAAGCCCTCCCATCAAAACATAGCTATCAAAAAGTTTCTTTCTGTCGGTTTCTTCTGAAAAATATATGCAGAATTCATGAAAACTGAAAGGGAAAATAGGTATTTCAATAAATCTGCCCGTGAATAAAGTTGTCAAGTCTGAACTCAGCAAAAAGGCATTGGAGCCCGTCAGATAGATATCATATTTTTTGCTATTGTGCAGACTGTTTACCGCCAATTCGAAATTTGAACAAAGCTGAACCTCATCAATAAAAACATAATTACATACGTTAGGCTTATGCAGTCCTTCTATATGATCATGAAGTGCCTTGTAATTTTTCAATTCATCATATTTTAAATCAAAAAAGTCTACATAAATGACATTGGCTTTGCTATCTTTATCAAGTATAAAGTCAATAAATGCTCGCATTAATTCTGATTTTCCGGAACGCCTGATTCCCGTAATTATCTTTATATCCGGAGTATTTAGAAGGCCTTTCAGCCTATTTAAATAGGCTGTTCGTTCTATATATTTCATCCGGGCTCTCGCTTTCAAAACTTGAATTAAATTCATTTTTCGAAACCACTATAGCATACACTTTCGAAATATCAATAATATTTTACTTTTGAAATCAAAAACTCCCACTCCGCCTTTTATATAGTTGCATATTTTCAAAATCTACCGCTATACTCTTTTGGGAGGAGGGGGTTATTTAAGGAACATGCTGCCTATTGACTGCCATCAAACCATTGATTTTGTCGGATTTCTTAAAAAGTCCTATATCGCCAATCATGCCATTGGAAAGTAGTTGTATTTAATTACTTTCCTTTTATTTTTTCTTCATTTACGTTTATACCACCAATTTAATGACCAAGCCCTGTAAGAATACTCGCCACTACTTTGCGGGCGAAAGGATATATAAATATCCCCCCTAAGCTTCGCTTTGTGGCGATATAAATGGCGATATATTTGCCTTATATGGCAATATATTCTATAATACAGCTGAGGTGATACTTATGAACAAATATATTGAATCGGAGACTCTTGAACTGAAAAGCAAATATACAGACAGCTCTGTTCGTGATATTGTCGCATTTTTAAACTCATCCGGAGGCACTATATATTTTGGTATAGCTGATGATGGCTCCATTAAGGGTGTAGAAAAAATTGATGAGACACTCCGAAAAATTGCTGATATCGTTTCCTCGCAGATAGAGCCTAATCCTGCCGATTTAATCAGTACCAGAATAATATACGAAGAATCAAAGCCGATTGTTGAAGTCGTTGTTTCAAAAGGCTTCTTTCCTTTATACTGCATCAAAAAGTACGGTTTCTCACAAGTGGGCTGCCCCATAAGAATCGGCACCAGTTGCAAGGAAATGGAGCCGGCTCAGATTCAAGCGCGTTATCAAAAAAGATTTGAGTCTTCCAGAGACTATATGACCGCAATACCGGTCAGATATGGAGTTATTTCTTTTAACACGCTACAGATAGCGCTCTCAAATCAAGGCTATCACATAAACAGAAATGCATTCGAAACAAACTATAGTCTAAGAAATAAGGATGGAGATTACAATTTGTTGGCTGGATTGCTTTCCGACCAAAACATAATTTCCCTCATCATCGTGAAATTTCGAGGAAAAGATAAATCATCAATATCCGAAAGAACAGATTTTGGCCGAACATCACTGATAACGGCATATTACAATATGAAGAACCGTCTGATTTCCGAAAATATTTGTATGAGCGATACGACGTTCCGCCCGAGAAAAGATACCTACTTGTATGACATAGATGCAGTTGATGAAGCTCTAATTAATGCGTTGGTACACAATGATTGGTCGATAAGTGAACCACTGGTTTCTATGTTCAACGACAGACTTGAAATAATTT
Source organism: Actinomycetota bacterium (assembly GCA_012837825.1). NCBI lineage: Bacteria > Bacillati > Actinomycetota > Actinomycetota bacterium. The sequence goes on from DUQM01000021.1 coordinate 5,988, forward strand.
CCTATGGAGGACTTCCCTACAAGCAAACAAAAGAGCAATTTCTTAAAGGTGTAAGTATTCCGCGCAACAGTGCTTTGATGCGCATTTTTCAAGATCTGGATATTACTGAACATACCGGGCATGGTATCCCCAAAATAGTCGAGTGCTACGGAAGAGAAGTATTTGATATTGCAGATAATTATATTAATGTGATAATACCGTTTGACCCGACTGTTCGAGATAATCATGGCAGCATAAGTGGCAATATAATTGGCGATATAAGTGTCAGTATAAATCAAAACTTAACAGATGGAGAGCGAGCGGTGCTTGAACTATTGGTATTTAATCCAAAGACAACTCAAACTCAAGCCGCAACAACAATAGGTGTATCTAAACGTACAGCTTCAAGAGTCTTCGCTTCTTTGCGAGAGAGAGGTTATATTGTACGTGAAGGCTCAAATAAAAACGGAATCTGGAAAGTACTTAAATCCTGAGATTTTTGTTCTTTTGATTTTGTCGGTTTCTTGAAAAAGCCCTGTATCGCCACTCGCACCATCACTTTAAGTTTAAATCTTTTAAAACATATAAATATTTAAATATGTCAGTGAGATATTTAAACTTATTTAAATTTTGTTATTCCGTGACTTTTAAAATAATCAGCAACATGCTTCCGTTCTTCAGGACTTATTGGAAGAAGAGGAAGTCTGGGGCTGCCCCCGAAAAAACCCCTGTAATCCATTCCGAATTTGACTCCCGGAACTGCCAGTCTGCCCACAGTATTCTCAGACAAATCTATTAAGAAATTACTCAGATCTTCTGCCTCATCATATTTTTTCTCAACATATAACTGGTATAGTCTGCAACAGTATTCAGGCAGATAGCTGGCTGTTGATAAAACTGCTCCGATGGCGCCGCTCTGCAGTCCGCAATAAAAAGTCTTGACATTACCTGCAAGCAGATAAAAATCTGTTCCTTCCGGAATATGTTTTTTATAATCAGCAGTAGGATGAAATGATGAATTCTTCATAGCGATGATATTCGGATGAACTGCAAGTCTGCTCATCAGCTCTGCAGAAATAAGCAGGTTAAAAGCAAATTTGGGTGCATTATATATTACTATGGGAATCGGTGAAGCTTCTGCAATAAATGAGAAATATTTAAACAATGCCTCATCACTCATATTTTTTACAAAATAGTGGGGAGTGAGTATAAAAGCAAAATCCAGCCCAACGGCTGCAGCTTTTTTAATGAAATCCACTGTTGATTTGGCTGATTCCCTTCCGCAGCCGGCAACAATTGTTTTATCCTCTGCTCTGCGTTTCTGAACAATATCAAGGATTTTTAGGGATTCCTCATCGGTCAGTCCCCGGTATTCACCATTGCTCCCAAGCGGCATATATCCTTTTAAAGCTGTTAAATTATACTTTAAAATGTTTTTTTCAAGTTCTGTATAGACTATTTCTTCAGCTTCAAAAGGAGTTATGATAGGTGCAAAAACACCTGACAATTTATCTTTACCGGTCCGGGACTTGCTTCTCATGTTGTTTTATTTTTTTAAAATTTAATTAATATTGATTATTTCATTTTTTTATATAAAATAATAATGCAAAATTTTTACTGATTTTTAATTCTAATTATTATATTATTATTAAACGCTGTTTATCTCAAGCGGGAATAGCTCAGTTGGCTAGAGCGAAAGCCTTCCAAGCTTTAGGTCGCGGGTTCGAGCCCCGTTTCCCGCTCCATCTCTTAATATTACCTGCATATTTGCTTATTTTTTATTTATCTGAAAAAGTTTAAAATATCGTATATGCGGATTTTTATTGGTCTGAAAGCAATATATTTCAGAATTATAAGATTTTTGTCTTTAAATATTTATTTATAGCGGTAAAATAATAGAATTGTCAGACGGTAATTAATAAAAATAAGATTAAGATGGAGAGCAAAATGAAAAAGATGCTAAAATATCTACTGGTTTTTATTATTATTTTTTCTTTTGTTTTTTCAATGCAGGTCGGTACGGTTTCTGCGGCAACGAAATCTCAGGCTACAGAATTTGTTACAAGACTTTACAGGATCGTTCTTGAAAGAGAACCTGATGAAGCAGGACTGCAGGCAAATGCTGGAAAGATACTGTCAAAAAAAGGAACAGGTGCTCTTCTTGTATCTGATTTCTTCTTCAGTCCTGAATTTATGGCAAAAAATAAAAACAACAGGGATTTTGTAACCTTTCTTTTCAGGGCATGTTTTAACAGAGAGCCTGATGATTCATCAAATAACTGGATAAGCATGCTTGATAAAGGATACTCAAGGAATTTTGTTCTTGCCAATTTTGTCAATGCTGCCGAGTTTAAGAATCTGTGCGCCGGCTACGGAGTAAAACAGGGCTATATAGATCCGGGTTCAGCTCCACAGATAACGGTATCACACATACCCATAATAGGACTTCACGGAATCGAGAACCAGCCGAGCGGAAGATATGAAATCAGTGCAAGCGCTTTTGATTTTCTGTGTGGAACCCTAAAACATATGGGATATGAAACAATAACTTTAAATGACTTATATAATCATTATGCAAAGGGAACCAAACTTCCGGCAAAACCTGTTATCATCACATCAGATGACGGATATCAGAACATGTACACAGTTGCCTTTCCGATTTTAAAGAAATACAAATACAAAATGACGGTTTTTCTTATCAGCAGTTACATAGGAGACTCAAACTCTTCAAGGAGAAATAATGATTTTGATTCAGGCATAAAAGGAATTGCAGTCAGACCCATGTTAATATGGCCTGAAGTAAGCCAGATGAACAGATATGGCTGCGAATTCCAGTCTCATTCGTGGTCCCACAGCATCATGAAAGACATTCCGCTTGAAGCAGCAAAAAATGAACTCATACAATCCAAAAAAGATATAGAAATGCACACAGGCAAGCCAGTAATATTTATTGCCTGGCCCCATAGCGCAACTTCCAATGAAGTAATAGGTCTTCTCGGGCAGTCTGGTTATGTCGGCGCCTTATATTGGGGTGGCGGTGTTCAGAGTCTTTCATCAATTGATTTTGCAAGATTAAACAGGGTTCAAATTGTCGCAGAAATATCCCCTGAAGCATATGGAAAAGTTCTTGGGCTGCAATAAAAAATATTGACTTGATGGATGGTTTTTTTTAAAGTATTATACCGTTGCTGAAAATGTATTGTTTGAATTGATATTTTATCTGTTATAATACTCGTGTTTATTTTGTTGTGCGCTTGTAGCTCAGCTGGATAGAGCTACGGACTTCTAATCCGTAGGCCGGGGGTTCGAATCCCTCCAAGCGCGCCAGTACTTGGATTTATTTTTAATTTAATTATTTTTTTGTGGTGAGAATAGCTCAGCTGGTAGAGCACAGGTCTGTGGAACCTGTGGCCGCGGGTTCGAATCCCGTTTCTCACCCCATTTTATTTTGAGAGCGCCTGTAGCTCAGCTGGATAGAGCAACGGACTTCGAATCCGCAGGCCGGGGGTTCGAATCCCTCCAGGCGCGCCAGTACTTTAAAAATAAAAGTCATGTTGCTATGCAGCGTTAAAATATGCCGGTGACATATTTTAACAAAGGATTCGAAAAGACGGACTGAGCAGAGCGAAGGAGTCTGCGGCTCTGCAGCGAACCGGAGGTGAGACGAAAGACCGAATCCCTCCAGGCGCGCCAGTACTTTAAAAATAAAAGTCATGTTGCTATGCAGCGTTAAAATATGCCGGTGACATATTTTAACAAAGGATTCGAATTTTAATTGTTTTTTTTAAATTTGTTATTTATTATATTACTTTAAATCAGGGTCGTTAGCTCAGTTGGTAGAGCACCTGACTCTTAATCAGGGGGTCACAGGTTCGAGGCCTGTACGACCCACCAGCCTGTTTTTAGCGAGTGTGGCGGAACTGGCAGACGCGCTAGCCTTAGGAGCTAGTAGGTAACACCTGTGGGGGTTCGATTCCCTCCACTCGCACCAGAGCCAAAGGAATACATAATTTGACATCCTTTCACTGAAAAATTTGCCTTCAAAAGTTCTGTTTTCGTGCTCCACACAAATTAACCGTATCCGCGAAGAATAATCATAAATACATTAAAAATATAGACAAGGTCCGGTTTGTATTTTTATTTAAATTTATTTATAATAAGTTGTTTAATTTTAGGCACGATGAATTTTATATATTTTATTTCATATTATATTCAAACGGCTTATAGACAAGATGGCTTATAAATGTTTATGTTTTGGATTCCATATTATCTAAGGAGGGCGAGAAAAGTTGAGTTACAGCATCAAGAGCCAGGAAAAGCTGGAGAAAAATAAAGTAAAGCTGAAAGTAGAGGTTTCTGACGGTTATTTCAAAAAATCATTAGGGAAAGCCTATAGGGATATTTCTGGAAAGGCTAAGATTCCCGGTTTTAGAAAAGGAAGAATACCTTATGAGATCATAGATATTAATTACGGAAAAGAGTATGTTCTGGCAGAAGCTGCAAATATCTCCATCTCTGAACTCTATCCGGAAATCATTGAAAGTTCTGATATCAAACCGATAGACTATCCCAAAGTTGACATAGACGGAGAGATACTTGAAAACAAACCTGTTAATTTTTTGATAACAGTAGATGTTGAGCCAGAGGCAGAACTTGCTAATTACAAAGGAATAAAAGCAAAAGGCCTTCCTACAGAAGTTGAAGAAGAAGAAGTAGATGCACAGATTGAAAATCTCAGAAACCGGTTTGCCTCACTTGAACCGATTGATGAAAAAGAAGTTTCCCGGAACAGAGATATTGCAACGATAGATTTTAAAGGCACTATTGACGGAAAAGAATTTGAAGGAGGCAGCTATAATGATTTCATTCTTGATATAGGAGCCGGCAGGCTTTATAAAGAAATCGAAAAAGCTCTTGTAGGTCTTAAAAAAGGTGAAGAGAAAACTGTAAACGTAAAGATGCCCAAAGAAATAGAAAATAAGGAAATTGCAGGCAAAAAAGCTGAATTCAATCTTAAAATAAAGGAAATCAAGAGAAAAATCCTCCCGGAAGTAGATGCAGAATTCCTTAAAAATATGGGTGATTTTGAGAATGTCGAAGCTTTAAGAGAATTTATAAAAACAAACATTAAAGAGCAAAAAGAAAATGCAAGACAGAACAAGATTTTTTCGGATATAGTTGAATATCTTATCGCAAATTCAAAGATAGATATTCCAAAGATCATGATTGAGAATGAAGTAAAAGAACTTAAACATGATTTTGACCACAAACTTGAGGATCAGAAAATAACGAAGGATCAGTATCTGTCCTATTTCAATATTACAGAAGAAAAATTTGAAAGTGATTTTGAACAGAGAGCATTAAACAATGTAAAAGAATATATAATATTTAACACTCTTGAGAACAAGCTTAGAAAAGAAATTGAACCGAATGACAAAGAAATAGAAGAAGAAAAAGAAAGAATCATAAAGAATTCAACCAAAGCGGAAGACAAAAAAAAGCTTGAGGATTATTTCAAAACACCGACAGGTGAAAAGAATATAAAAAGCTCAATCAGAAGAAAAAAACTGGTGGACATACTTATTAAAAATGCAAAAATAAAAGAAATAAGTGCTGAAGAATTAAAAAAACAGTCAAAGCTTCAAAAAAATCCGAAGAAGTCGGAACAGAAAAAGTCGGAGCAGGAGGAACCGAAACATAAAAAGTCAGAACAGAAAAAGTCGGAACAGGAGAAATCAGAGAAAAAGGAACCGGCAACAAAAGAAACCGGTAACAAATAAACTTTAAAAATAAATTTCAATTAAGTATTTTAACGGTGATTTAAATGGAATCAATTAAAAATGACTATCTTATCCCAATGGTTGTTGAACAGACCAACAGAGGAGAGAGATCTTTTGACATTTACTCAAGATTACTTAAAGAAAGAATCATTTTTCTTGGGACAGGAATAGATGATAATGTTGCCAATGTGGTTATGGCGCAGCTTATCCATCTTGAAGCCGATGATCCGGAAAAGGATATACAGCTTTATATTAACAGTCCCGGGGGAGTAGTAACAGCAGCTCTGGCAATATATGATACAATGCAGTTTATTAAATCCAAAGTATCGACAATATGTATAGGACAGGCAGCAAGCGCCGCTGCAGTTCTCCTTCTTGCCGGTGAAAAAGGAAAAAGATTCATACTTCCGAATGCAAGAGTCCTTCTTCATCAGCCTTCAGGCGGATTTGAGGGAACGGCTATTGACGTAGAGATACACACAAAGGAAATGATGAGGCTTAGAGACTCGCTTAACAAAATAATTGCAGGCCATACAGGACAGGATGTCAGCAAAGTATCAAAAGACACCGAAAGGGATTTTATTTTAACTTCCCAGGAAGCAAAAGCGTACGGAATAGTTGATGAGATAATATTTAAAAAGTAATTATTTTAAGGAGCAATCTGATTTGACAAATGAAAAAGAAGTAAAAGATGATTTTTTAAAATGTTCTTTCTGCGGCAAGACCCAGAAGCAGGTTAAAAAACTAATAGCAGGTAATGATGTGTACATCTGTGATGAATGTGTCGAACTATGCAATGAGATAATAGATGAGGAAAACAAGATAGAAGATGAAACAGATTTTGGGAATCTTCCCAAACCTGATGAGATTTATGGCACATTAAACAATTATGTGATAGGCCAGGAAAGAGCAAAAAAGATCCTGTCTGTTGCTGTATATAATCACTATAAGAGGATAAAATTTGAAAGCAAGCTGGCAAAAGACGATATAGAAATCCAGAAGAGCAATATACTGCTTATAGGTCCGACAGGATGCGGGAAAACCCTGCTTGCACAGACTCTTGCCAGAATATTAAATGTTCCTTTCTGCATTGCCGATGCCACGACGCTTACGGAAGCCGGATATGTGGGAGAAGATGTTGAAAACATTTTGTTAAAACTTATACAGACTGCAGACTATGATATAAAAAGAGCAGAAACAGGAATAATATATATTGATGAGATAGATAAAATCTCAAGAAAAAGCGAAAACCCTTCAATTACCAGAGATGTGTCAGGTGAGGGTGTTCAGCAGGCGTTGCTGAAAATCCTTGAAGGCACCGAAGCAAATGTGCCTCCTCAGGGAGGAAGGAAGCATCCACATCAGGAACTCATACAGATAAACACCACCAATATTCTTTTTATATGCGGCGGAGCTTTCGGAGGGCTGGAAGAAATTATTGAGAGAAGAATAAATAAAAGAAGTGTCGGCTTCATTTCCGATAAGATGCCAAAGAAAAATGAGAGAGCGGACTTTCTTCTGCCGCAGGTCATGCCTGAGGATCTTCTGAAATATGGCATGATTCCCGAATTTGTGGGAAGGCTTCCTGTAATATCTACTTTAAAGAATCTTACATCAGATGATCTGATAAGAATACTTACCGAACCCAAGAATTCCCTTTTAAGGCAATACAAGAAAATGTTTGCACTTGATGATGTCGAGTTGGTTTTTTCTGATGATGCCATAAAGACAATTGCCTTGCTGGCACTGAAAAGAGGGACGGGTGCAAGAGGTCTGAGATCAATACTTGAAGAAGTCATGCTTGATATCATGTATGACATTCCTTCCATGAAGGAAATTAAAAAGTATATAGTAACAAGCGATGTGGTTCTGAATAAAATACAGGATTCAAAATTGTTTAATCAGGAAGAATTAATAGATAAAAAAGAGAAACTTGCATAGAAAATTATATTTGTTTTTCGATTTGATAGAAATATATTATGTTTAAAGAATTAACCGGAAGCTATAATCCTTCTGAATTCGAGAGCAGCATCTATGATTTCTGGCTGGGAAAAAAGTATTTTCATGGAATAACAGGTTCGCAAAAACCGCCTTTCAGCATAGTCATTCCTCCACCCAATGTAACAGGGTATCTGCATATGGGTCATGCACTGAATAATTCTCTTCAGGATGCGGTTATAAGATTTAAAAGGATGAAAGGATTTAACTGCTCCTGGTTTCCCGGAACAGATCATGCAGGAATAGCAACCCAGAATGTAGTTGAGCGTGAACTGGAAAAGCAGGGAACAAGCAGACATGAAATAGGGCGTGATGAGTTTATCAGAAGAGTCTGGAAGTGGAAGGAAAAACACGGAAGCAGGATTATCGAACAATTGAAAATCCTTGGTTGCAGCTGTGACTGGGACAGGGAAAGATTCACTTTTGACGACAGCTATGTAAAAGCGGTCAATAGGGAATTTGTGACTCTGTATAATGACGGCTTGATTTATCGGGGAAATTATATGGTCAACTGGTGTCCGAGGTGCCAGACTGCGGTATCAGATATTGAAGTGGAGCATCATGAAAAGCATGGAAATCTGTGGGATATCAAATATCCTGTAATAGATGAAAAAACCGGAGAAGCAGATACGGAAAAATATATAGTAGTCTCAACTACCCGTCCGGAGACAATGCTTGGCGATACTGCTGTAGCTGTGCATCCAAAAGACAAAAGGTATTCCGGGCTTATCGGAAAATCCGTTTTTTTACCTGTAGCCAAAAGGAAAATTCCTGTAATTGCTGACGAATATGTTGATATGAAATTCGGAACAGGAGCGGTCAAAGTAACGCCTTCCCATGACCCTAATGATTTTGCAATGGGACAGAGGCATAGCCTTGAAAAAATAAACATCATGAATGATGACGCAACTTTAAATGAAAATGCCGGAGCATATGAAGGCCTTGACAGGTTTGAAGCAAGAAAAAAGATCCTTGAGGAACTTGAAAAAACAGGTTTTCTTCTGGGAAAAAAAGAACATATTTCCTCGGTTGGCTCCTGTTCAAGATGCTCGACGGTAGTTGAACCCCGCATTTCGCTTCAATGGTATGTTTCAATGAAAAAACTCGCTGTTCCTGCAATAGAGGCGGTTAAAAGCGGAAGAATAAAATTTGTTCCAAAAAAATGGGAAAAGCTTTATTTTAACTGGATGGAAAATATCAGAGACTGGTGTATTTCCAGACAGCTCTGGTGGGGTCACAGGATACCGGTCTGGTATTGTGATGATTGCGGCGAAGTAATAGTTACGGAAACTGAACCATCAAAGTGTGTAAAATGCAATTCTTCCGGAATACATCAGGATGAGGATGTTCTTGACACATGGTTCAGCTCCGATATGTGGCCTTTTGCGGTAATGGGATGGCCTGAGGACACGGAAGAACTTCACTATTTCTTTCCCACAAGTGTTCTGATAACCGCTCATGACATTATATTTTTCTGGGTGGCAAGAATGATAATGATGAGCCTTTATTTCATGAAAGATATTCCTTTTAAAGAGGTTTTTATTAACCCTCTTGTCAATGATGAAAAAGGCCAGAAAATGAGCAAATCCAAGGGAAATGTAATAGATCCTGTATCTATAGTGGAAAAATATGGCTGCGATGTTCTGAGATATACTCTTACAGCTCTGACCACTCCCGGAAGAAATCTGCTTCTCGGGGAAGAAAAAATCGAAGGCACAAAAAATTTTGCAAACAAAATATGGAATGCTTCAAAATTTGTCTTGTCTGCAATCAAAGATAGCGATATTGATTTTGAAAGCGAACCGGCAGGCAAAAAACTGAATATATGGGATAAATGGATACTTGAAAGACTTTCATGGACAATAAAGAATTATGAGAAATACATTGAAAAATATAACTTTTCATTTGCATTAAAACTATTGCATAACTTTTTCTGGAATGAATTCTGCGACTGGTATATAGAGGCTGCAAAAGTAAGCATCTATAGTGATGATGCAGCCGGGAAAAACAATACTGGCTTTGTGCTTCATTATGTTCTTGAGAGATTCCTAAGGCTGCTGCATCCTGTTATGCCATTTCTGACTGAACGCATTTGGCAGAGTCTTCCGATCCGGGGCGAGAGCATAATGATGGAGGATTTTCCCGGGGCTTTGAAAAAAATGATATCCTCAGAAGAGTCTCGTGAACTGGAACATCTTTTTGATATTATAAGCGCAGTAAGGAAGTCAAGGTCAGAATTAAACATCAGTCCCGGCAGTAAAATAAGATTATTTTTTAATGCCGCAGACGCAGATAATAATAAAAATTCTGACAGCCTGAGTTTTATACGCAGTAATGAAAGTTACCTCAAGGCTTTCTGCAGGGCCTCAGACGTAGCTTACCTGAAACCATCTGCCGGTGATTCTATCATCAAGATAATAATAGGCAGCACCGAGGTATTTTTAGACCTTTCCGGGGCAATAAATTATGAGCTTGAGATAAAACGGATAGAATCTGACATTAAAAAGCTGGATATTGAACTTAAAAAATCCAATAGTAAAGTAAATAATCCTGATTTTCTCAGCAAAGCTCCTGAAACGATAGTTAACAAAGAAAAAATCAAGGTAAGCGAATTAAAGAAAAGCCTTGAAATCCTGGAAGCAGAACTGGAAAAAATAAAACAGGCCATGCTTTCATCTTCCTCCTGAACTGTCTTATTACATTTTAAAAAAAATGAAAAGTAATGATTTTAAAGAAGTATGCAATTATCTTGACAGCACTCTTGTTTTCGGCATCAAACCGGGTCTTGAAAGGATGAAAAAATTTCTTGAGCTGGCGAATCATCCCGAAAAAAATACCGATTTCATACATATCGTAGGCACAAACGGCAAGACCTCCACCACCAAAATGACAGCTTCAATTTTGAAATATCATGGTTTGAAGTCAGGGTATTATATTTCTCCTCATATTCATTCATATACGGAAAGAATTGCGCTTGGCGGAGACGAAATAAGCGAAAAGGAATTCAGCGCAATCTTTTATGAGATATTTCCATTTATTGAAAAAGTTAATTCGGCAGGCATTAACGGCAGTATGACTCAGTTCGAAATACTTACATGTATGATGTTTTATGCCTGCGGAAAAAATAATCTTGATGTAATGGTGATGGAGGCTGGAATGGGCGGCAGATGGGATGCCACAAATGTTGCGGACGCAAAAGTTGCAGGACTTACGGGAGTCAGCCTTGAGCATACCCGGATACTCGGGAAGACAATAGCGCTTATAGCTTCTGAAAAATCCGAAGTCATCAAAGAAAATTGTCTTGTAGCTTTAAATAGCACCGGTTCGACAGTTAATAGAATATTATTAAAAAAAGCACTGCAGACAGGTTCCAGGCTTTATGTTTATAAAAAAGATTTTGACATAAGGGTCATCAGTGAAAGCATCGAGGGGGCGAAAGTATCATTAAAAGGCATTTACAAATGCTATGACAATATTTATATCCCTCTTGCCGGAGACTATCAGATAAAAAACCTTCTTTTGTCAGTTGTTCTGAGTGAATTATATCTGGGAAGGCTTTCTTTGGGAGCTGAACAGGAAAAAATAAATGAAGCAGTTAAAAAAACAAATATAAAGGGCAGATTCCAGGTAATAAGCAAAGAGCCTTTTTTTATTGCAGATGCTTCGCATAATCCGGAAGGAATAAAGAATTTTGTCAAAAATATTAAAAAATTTTTTCCGGATAAAAAAAAGATAATCATATTTTCCGTATTGAAAGACAAAGATTATCAGAAAATGCTTGAAGATATAATAAAGATTGCTGATATTCTTATTGTGTCAAGCTCCTTAACGGAAAGAAGTCTTTCTGCAGAAGAAATAAAGAAAGATGCCTTATATATTGCCGATGCATTAAAAACAAAGAAAGAAAAGCATCCGGAAAAAATAATTGCTGTTGATAATATAGAAAATTCAGTGAAATATGCTTTAAATTTAGCCAAAAAAGATGTTATCATATCTTTAACCGGTTCAATAACCAACCTCGAATTTGTAAAAACAGTATAGTTTTGATAAAATTGCTCGACTGCTATTTATTGCAATTCGGGGATTTTTTGTTTAAAAGTTGTTTTTTTGTTAAAAATTGGAGGATTGATGGATATACTGAAATACGCGAATAATATAATAGCATTTTTTACTAATCCCATCTGGAAATATCTTCTGTACGGGATTATTTTTATGCTTATAATAGTCTGGCTTGCATTCATATACTGGACTTACAGGGATGCAAAATTAAGGAATGCCCCGGCGCCTTTCTGGGCTATTGTTGTATTTGTTTTTAATTATGTAGGGTTGATTTTATATTTAATTTTAAGACCACCTGAATTCATAGATGATGTTGTGGAAAGAGATCTGGAAATAAAAAGGATGGAATTTCTTTTGGACAGTGCTTATGTAAAATGTCCTGCATGTGGCAAAGAAGTGAAGGAAGATTTTCTCATCTGCCCGCACTGCAGAAGAAAATTAAAGAATTCATGCATTAACTGCCAAAAGCCTTTAAACCTGGATTGGAAAATCTGTCCTTATTGCAGAACAACACAATAAATTTTGAAAATTGTTTATTAAGGAAATTGGATAGGGGAGGCTGCTATGAACCTAAAAGCGGAAGAAAAAACTGAGACATGCAATAAGCGGGGAGAAAAAATAAAAGAAGACAAGCCTGTCAAGCAGAAAACAAAATGTGAGAGAACTTTAATAATAATAAAGCCTGACGGAGTCCAGAAAAAACTGATAGGAAGAATAATCTCAAGGTTTGAGGACGATGGTCTGGAAATTGAAAGAATAAGAGTTCTCCATATCGATAAGAATATTGCTCTTATCCATTACAAAGAACATGTGGAAAAACCTTTTTTCCCCAAACTTTTACAATATATAACAAGCGGACCTTCAATTGTGATGGTAATAAAAGGTGAAAATGCCGTAGCAAGGGCAAGAGAGCTTATAGGCTGCACAAATCCTGAGAAAGCAGATAAAGGTACTATCAGAGGAGATTTCGGTACCGATATTACAATAAATGTAGTCCACGGTTCCGACAGTGAAAGTTCTGCTGAAAGGGAAATAAATATTTTCTTTGGAAATTATCTGTAATAACCTATAATACTTAAAGTAACAAAATAAAGATAATCATTATTATATGCTAATATTGCTATGGGCAATATTGATAAAACAGAAAGGTAATATTGAAAAGAAGAGGGATAGTAGTATTTTTTATTATTATTATAGGAGGTATCCTGGGTGCCATTCTCGGCCATGTCTTAAGAGACATAGTCCCTATTCTTGACCAGGGACTTAAAGTTGGTACCGATCAGCTAAGTCTTAATCTTTACCTTATTGATGTAAGTTTTAGTATTCATGTCAATATAACGCTTGGGGCAATAATAGGCCTATTACTTGCTTTTTTACTTGCCGATGTTTTTAGAAGAAAATAATAAAAAAAAAGTAATTTTAGCCTCAAAGTCTCCCAGAAGAGCAGATATCTTTTATAAATTAAATCTTGATTTTAAGATAATAGCTCCAATCCGTATAAAAGAAAAAATATTTGAAGATCCTGCCGAAACTGTGACCTTTAACAGCCTCAGGAAAGCCGAAAATATTGCCCGCTGTATTAAAACTGACAAATCAGCTGCTTTTAAAAAAAGTGATTTCGAAAGATTAATAATTGCCGGTTTTGATACAATTGTTTTTCTTGAGGGAAGATTTTTTATAAAACCAGAGAGCACAGAAGAAGCCGGAGAATTTTTAAAAATATTTTCCGGTAAAACCCACAGAGTTTATTCAGGTGTGAGCCTAATCAGTCTTGCTGATGAAAAGGTGTTTTCTGGTTATGATATGACAGAAGTTACATTTCGAGAGCTGGATGATAAAGATATTGAAGACTATCTGGAAAAAGAAAATGTTCTTGATAAGGCTGGAGCCTATAATCTTGATGGCTATGGATGTATACTTGTAAAGAAGATCAACGGGTGTTTTTACAATGTTGCAGGTCTTCCTGTGTGCAAATTTCTGGAAATGATTAAAAAATTAGGCTATAGTCTTAAGGATTTTCAAAAATAATTTTATACTTTACGGTATATTTTTTATTTGATTGTTTTTGTAATATATATTTAAATGAAATAATTGTTTTTAAGCATAAAATTTAATTATGAGGAGAGCTGATGTTTGACTTTTTTCTAAATGTAGTCGGTAGGGATATGGGTATAGATCTTGGAACTGCAAACACCCTTGTTTATGTAAAAGGAAAAGGTGTTGTTCTTGATGAACCCTCAATAGTGGCAATTGACAAAGATACAAATAAAATACTTGCAGTCGGAAAAGAAGCTAAAAGGATGGTGGGCAGAACTCCCGGAAATATTGTAGCAATCAGACCTTTAAAAGACGGAGTTATTGCAGATTTTGAAACGACTGAAAAAATGCTGAGATATTTTATTCAGCGTGTTCATAGAAATGTGGCATTTGCAAGGCCAAGGATAGTAATATGTGTTCCGTCAGGAATAACTGCAGTTGAAAGGAAGGCGGTGGTGGAAGCCGCTGAACAGGCAGGCGCAAGAGCAGCTTATATAATAGAGGAGCCGCTTGCTGCAGCGATAGGAGCCGACCTTCCCATCAATGAGCCTACCGGTTCAATGATAGTCGATATCGGCGGGGGGACTTCAGAAGTAGCTGTTATATCTCTTGGAGGTATTGTGGTAAGCCAGTCACTTAGAATAGGTGGAGATGAACTGGATGAAGCAATTACATATTATCTGAAAAAAGAGCATAATCTTCTATCGGGGGAAAGGACTGCTGAAAAGGTAAAAATAGAAATCGGTTCTGCTTTCCCTCTTGAAAATGAAGAAAAAATGGAAATAAACGGAAGAGACCTGGTAGCCGGTCTGCCGAAAACGATCATTATTACAAGCCAGCAGATAAGAAAAGCGCTTGAAAAAAGCATTGCAGATATTGTTAACTCAATAATAGAAGTACTGGATGTGACACCGCCTGAGCTTGCATCAGACATAATGAAAAGAGGTATAGTGCTAAGTGGCGGCGGAGCCCTTCTTAAAGGATTAACTGAAAGAATAAGCAGGGAAACACACTGCCCGGTTTATCTGGCAAATGATCCCCTTGCTTCGGTTGCGCTTGGTACAGGCAAGGTTTCTGAAGACTTTGCAATTCTGAAAAGATACCTTAAATATGCAAAGCATTAAAAATTTAAATATTTTACTTTATGGATATTGATGGCTTCCTCAAGAAAAAGCATTAGGAATATTATTATCTTATTAATAATTGTTGTGCTGTGTCTTGTGGTAATTGCTGCAAGTTTTCGAGATGCCAGTGTAATCAAATCTTTAAAGGAAGGGACTCTTGATTTTTTCAAGCCAGTACAGGAGAGACTTTATACTTTTTTCCAGCCGGTAATCAGGACATTTGATAATATCAGGAATTTCTTTGCTCTTTCTGCGAAAATAAAGGAGCTTGAGCAGGAAAACGCGAAGCTTTTAAGGGATTATTCTGAAAATATAAATCTGAAAATTGAAAATGATTCCCTGCGAAGTCTGCTTGAAATAAAGCAAAGAGCAAACCACAAGACAGTAGCTGCCAAAGTGATCGGCTATAATACTGATAAGTGGCAGTCGGAAATTATTCTTAATGCAGGTAAAAATGACGGTGTTCTTGAAGGCATGTGCGTCATAAATGAAAAAGGTCTTATAGGTATTGTTATACTGAGCGCAAGCAACTCATGCAATGTAAGATTATTAAATGATCCCCAGACCAGTCTTGGAGCAAGAATACTTTCTTCCAGAAGCCTGGGAATGGTTGAAGGGACTCAGAATAATATCATATTTTTTAATTATATTTCCAAAAATGATATTGTTTATCCCGGAGACATACTGGTAACTGCTGAATTCGGGAAGTATATTCCTGAGGAGATACTTATAGGTACTGTGAAAAAAGCAACATCTTCTGAAAGTAATCCTTATCAGGAAATAGAGATAGAGACTTTTGTGGATATGCGGAAGATAGAAAACGTTCTGATAATAACCGGCTGATAACAGACAGCAAATGAAATATTTTTTAAAAATAATACATTTTTTTATTCTTGTTTTTTTTATTATCGTTCAGATAATATTTGGAGAACAGCTTGAAATCTATTATATAAGCTTCGACTTTATCCTTGTTGTATTGGTGGCTGCCACTCTTAAGGATGGTTTTTTAACAGGAATGGTTTTTGCCTTTGTTGCCGGGATGATATTTGACCTGCTTTCAGGAGCAATAGTAGGCGTTTCTCCGCTGATTTTTTCATTATGTGTTTTTGTAATCTGCCGGCTTGTAAGCTCAGGACTAAAATTAAGGCTTTTAAGCTATATTTTTATTGTAATTATTTCAACAGAGATAAATATAATATTATTGAATATTCTTTATTATCTGTTTAATTTTAAAATGGATTTCACATCTGTTGTTGCTGAGCTGATAACAAAACCTTTACTTAATATATTGCTGGTCTTTATTATATTTCCATTATTCAGGTTAAAATTTTCCGGAGAAGATATCGTTGAATATCAATTCAAATAAGAAACTTATCTTTATAAGCTATTTTGTAATCGTAGTTGTTGTAATGCTGACTCTGAGATTATATTTTCTACAGGTAATGAGTGGTGAAATTTATGCGCAGGCAGCTTCAGAAAATATTACGAGAACCAGGTCTACTGCAGCCCCGAGAGGAAATATATATGACAGAAATGGCAAACTTCTTGTTGAAAGCATCCCGACAATTGCAGTTGCAATAGATCCCTATACTGTACTTGGCAGGGAAGATGTCATGACAATTTTAAGTTCAAAGTTAAAAATTTCTTACCGTGACCTTAAGAAAAAGCTTGAAGAAAAGAAGACCACCTATATAGACAGGGTAATCATTAAATATGATATTGATCAGGAAACACTTGTATACCTGAAGGAAAACAGCAACAACCTTCCGGGCGTGGAAGTGATAAATATTTTTTTAAGAAAGTATAATTACGGATATCTGGCATCCCATGTGCTTGGTTATACCGGAGAAATCACGGAAGAAAAATTGAAAATGGAAAAATACAAAACAGGCTACGAGGGCGGAGATCAGGTAGGACTAAGTGGAATCGAAGCACAGTATGAAGATATACTCCAGGGAATAAAAGGTAAAATCGTTTATGAAGTGGATCCTCTTGGCAGACCTACCGATATAATAGAGCAGACTGATTATATACCCGGAAATGATATATATATTACCATAGATATAGAACTTCAGAGATTTGTGGAAGAAACTCTGGCAACTCAGCTTGAACAGATAAGGGAAACAAAAATAAAAAATACCAATGAATATTACAGGGCCGGCGGAGGAGCTGCGGTAGTAATGGATGTCAAGACAGGAGAGGTTCTCGCAATGGCAAGCAATCCTACTTATGACCCCGGTGTTTTCGTAGGAGGCATTTCCATAGCTGACTGGAACGAACTTAACAAGCCTGTAAACAGATATCCTTTGAATAACAGAGCTCTGATGGGATTTCCTCCCGGATCGGTGTTTAAGATAGCCACTGCATACGCAGGACTGAGCGAAGGAATAATAAACAACGGGACTTCATTCAGCTGTGCAGGAACCTGGTACGGCCTTGGTAGCGACTACCCCAAAACCTGCTGGAATAAAGGCGGACACGGCGGGCTGAATATACTGGGGGCATTACAGAATTCATGCGATACTTTTTTTTATGAACTGGGACTTAGGCTTTATCTCAAAAACAAGAATGCTGATGAGCTGTTGCAGAAATACTGCAGGATTCTTGGTTTTGGCGAGCCGACAGGTATTGATCTGCCTAATGAAGAAAGCGGAATAATACCTGATAAAACATGGAAAAAAGAATGGTTTAAGAATGATAAAGCCAATTCTGTCTGGTTTCCGGGTGATACTGTAAATATGTCAATAGGCCAGGGTGATGTACTGGTTACTCCTCTTCAGATGGCTTATTCATATATGGCAGTTGCGGACAGAGGCATACAACATGTTCCTCATATATTAAAAGACATAAGCGAAGACGGCGGTGAAAATCTTTTTGATTACTCTGTTGGAGAAGTCAGGGATCTCAATCTTAATCAGGATTATTTAAATACTATAGAAACCGGGCTTTACTTTGTCAGTAAACAGGGTACAGCAGCAAGCGCGTTTTCCGGCTTTCCCATGAATGAATTTCCGGTTGCAGGCAAAACAGGTACTGCAGAGTTTGCAGGCAGACAGGATTATGCCTGGTTTACATGTTATGCTCCCATAGACAATCCGGAATATGTAATAGCTATAATGCTTGAAGAAGCGGGAGGGGGAGGAAGAAACGTTGCTCCCATAGCAAGAAGGATACTCGAGTATCTGTTTAATATTGAAAGTAGCGGAATAGTCCGTTCAGTTGATAGTTTTGGAGATTAAAATGGCTCTAAGAGGCAGGCATATAGTCGGCAGAAGCATTGACAATTCTTCCTTTTTGGAAGAAATCAATGTAGACAAAGAGAAGAAAAAAACTTTTAAATTTGATTTTGTCCTTCTGATTTGCGTGCTTTTATTATCAGGATTCGGTTTGCTGGTCATTTACAGTGCGACAATGTTCAGCCTGTCTGACGGTGTATCAGATCCGGCATACTATTTCAAGAAACAGCTTACTCTCCTGCTGGTTTCGATTTTTATTTTTGGAGCTCTCTTGTTTGTAAATTACAGAAGATTCAAAAGATTTTGGATAATTGTGTTTGCTGCAAATGTTCTTTTGTTAATAAGTGTTTTGATATTTGGTTATGAAGTTAATGCAACCAAAGGCTGGATTGATTTGAAATTTACTTCAATACAGCCTTCCGAATTCGCAAAGATATTTATGATTATCTGTGTTGCGGCTGTTCTTTCTAAATGGCGATCAGAAAAAAAACCAGTGGTAAGTTTTAAGAAAGTCATCCTATCCATATTTATTGCTTTTCTGACTATCGGTCTTATTCTTCTTGAACCTGATTTTGGACAGTCCATCATTATATTTATTGTTTTTGTTCTTATGCTTTTTGTATCAGGGGCGAACTTTCTATATGTCCTTGGCGTGATAGGAGTAACCATAAGCGGTGTCTTTGCAGGCCTTAGAATGGGGCTTATAAAGCAGTATCAGCTTGACAGGCTTCTGATATTTCTCAGGCCTGATGTCAAGCCTGAAGGAGCAGGATATAATCTTTTCCAGTCAAAAATAGCAATAGGCTCCGGGAAATTATTTGGCAAAGGACTTTTTCTTGGGACCCAGACAAATCTTAACTATGTTCCGGAGCACCGTACAGATTTCATTTTTTCCGTCATAGGCGAAGAGTTCGGATTTATTGGTGCATTCATTACAATAATCATATTTGCAGTAATCATCTGGCGTTGTTTCAAAATAGCCAGACAGGCAAGCGACCAGTTTGGTTTTCTGTTATCAGCCGGTGTGGGATTTCTTATACTTACCCAGATGACAATAAATATCGGAATGACAATTGGTCTGATGCCTATCATAGGAATACCTCTGCCGTTTTTGAGCTATGGGGGTTCAAACCTTTTAAGTGTTTTTATTGGTATTTCTCTTGTTGAAAACGTTTATATGCGCAGGGAAATACGAAAAGACTATGAAATTGCAAATGAGGAATTCAAATAAAATTGAAAAGACTAAGTTATCGGCAGCTGGAAAAGCTGCTTGAAGGAGTATTAAAACCCGGCAGGTATATTGGAAATGAAGCTGGCATAAAAAGTAAAGCTATCAGCACTGCCACAGACACGGAATCAATGGTTTTTACTGCTCTTGTATTTCCGGATACCTATGAAGTGGGCATGTCCAATCTTGGAATGCAGATTCTTTATGATCTGATAAACAAAAACAAGGATTTCAGCGCGGAAAGAGTCTTTTCACCATGGTTTGATCTGGAAGATAATCTTCTCAAATCAGGATTAAAGCTTTTTTCACTCGAAAACAGAATTTTTCTGGATGAATTCGATATAATCGGCATAAGCCTTCAACATGAACTTATGTATACAAACACCCTGAACATACTCAGGCTTGGGCAGATTGCAATAAAAACAAAAGACAGAAAAGAAGAAGCTCCCCTGGTATGTGCGGGAGGTCCCTCATGCTTTAATCCGCTGCCCATGGCTCCTTTTGTTGATTTCTTTGTTATTGGAGACGGGGAAGAAGTATTTATAAGAGTTCTTGAAATCCTGAAGGAAAAGAAAAAGAACAGGAAATCAAAAAAATGGTTTTTTGACAATATAAGAGAATTTGAAGGAATTTTTATACCTGAGGATTACAATTTCTTTTACGGCAGCCGGGGTCTGCTTGAAAAAATAGAGCCTGACAGAAAAATCAGAAAAGCCGTATTAAGGAAAATAGACGATTTTGATATAGTAAAAGATCCTGTCATTGCAAATATAAAGCCGGTGCATGACAGATTTGTCTGCGAAATAATGAGAGGTTGCTTTCGGGGTTGCAGATTTTGCCAGGCAGGATATATTTACAGACCGGTAAGATACAGAAATCATGAGAAGCTTAAGCTCCAGTGCACGGAAGGTATTGCAAAAAGCGGATATGATGAAATTTCATTCCTGTCTCTCTCAAGTGCTGACTATCCCGGGCTTGAGAAGCTGATAAACGGTTTTACCGGAGACATAAAAGATAAAAGAATATCTGTTTCACTTCCTTCAATGAGGCTGGACAGCTTCGGTTTTAATATTGCCAGGCTGATACAGGGCGGAAGAAAAACCGGGCTTACATTTGCCCCTGAAGCCGGAAGCCAGTCCATGCGTGATGCAATCAATAAAAATATTGATAAAGATGAGATGCTTGCATGCATGGCAACTGCTTTCAGTGAAGGATGGGAAAAGGTAAAGCTTTATTTTATGATAGGCTTTCCGGATGAGACTGAGGAGGATATCCTGGCAATACCGGAACTGGTAAAAGAGATATTGAGGACGGGAAGAGAATTTCTCCCCGACAGAAAGGCAGGAAGAATAGGAATAAACCTGAGTATAAATGCTTTCTGCCCCAAGCCATTTACCCCGTTCCAGTGGGCTGGACAGGATTCGACAGAAATCCTTAAAGAAAAGTTTGCAATCATCGTAAGTCTTCTTCCAAAAAAAGCCGTTAATGTGAGCTGGTCAGATCCGAGAAAAAGCAAACTTGAGTGTGCGATATCCAGGGGAGATATAAGAACGGCAAAAGCTGTCGAGAACGCCTTCATAAAAGGGGCGCGTTTTGATAATTGGAGCGAATATTTCAATTTTGAAATATGGGAAAATGCTTTTAAAGAGGCAGGCATCGATATGGACTTTTATTCTTTAAGAGAGATGTCTTATGATGAACTTTTATGCTGGGATTTTATTGATATAGGTGTAAAAAAGGACTTCTTCATTAAAGAAAACAACAAGGCAAAAGAGATTCTTAGATCCGGAAAAGCAAATAATGCAAGTGATTTTTAAAAAATGGAAAGCTATAAAATAAGATTTAAATTTCAGAAAATCAATGAGTTCAAATATCTTTCCCATCTCGAAACTGTAAGACTTCTTGTAATGGCAGCAAGGAGAGCGAAAATACCTATAAAATACAGTGAGGGCTTCAATCCCAATCCAAAGCTTAATTTCAGTTTTCCTGTTCCTGTCGGTCTTGGAAGTTTTGCGGAATATGCGGATATGGATGTATATGAGAAAATTGATCTTAGCAAATTCATAGCTGACTTAAATAAGAATCTGGGAAAAGGGATGGAAATTCTGGATGCCTTATTTCATAAAGAAAAACTTCCCAGCCTTATGGCTGATATTTCGATAATAAAGTATGTTTTCAGGCTGAGTTTTGATGATAAGTCTTTTCTGGAAGAATATAAAAGCGAAATCGAAAGCATGGTCAAAGAAACCTGCTCAGTCTGGATGTATGAATTTGCAGAGCCTGAAACTGATGCTGATATTGTTTATTTAAATTTATTTGGATATACTAAATTGTTAAATAATAATAAGATATTCAAATTTAATGATTTTTTAATAAATTTAAAAATATTGTCAAGCAATAAAAATGTGGGTATTATGGATTTTTTTAAGAAGGAAGCTTATGTGATAAGAAGTAATATTCTTAAAACTCCCATGTGTATTGTTTGATTAAAGGAGTTTAAAAAATTTGGGTAAAGAGATGCTTGTAAGCTCTGGAGATGGCGAAACCAGGGTAGCTATTCTTGACGACGGTCGCGTAACGGAACTTTATTTTGACAGAAAGTTCAAAAAATCAATAGTAGGCAATATTTATGTCGGAAAAGTTGAAAATGTCCTCCCAAGTCTTGATGCGGCTTTTGTAGATATTGGTGAAGAAAAAAATGCTTTCCTCTATATTAATGAGATTGCGCTTGATATGGATTTTGAGGAAAGTGAAGAAATGCATAAAAAAATTCAGCATATACTGAAACCTAATCAAAATATCGTTGTTCAGGTAACAAAAGATCCCATGAAAAGCAAAGGTGCCCGTCTTACTACTTTTATTTCAATTCCAGGGAGATACCTGGTTCTGGCACCGTTTAATGACGGAATAGGCGTATCAAGAAAGCTTAATGATGCTGAAAGAGAATCTCTGAGGCAGATTGCAAAAGAAATAAAGCCCAGAGATTACGGCATTATAGTAAGGACTGCCGCAAGAAGTGCAGATAAAAATATATTAAAAAGAGATTTAAAAATACTAATGAGAACATGGAACGAGATTCAGCGAAGGATTTCAAGGACAAACCATCCTTCTCTTATTATTAATGAGCAGCCTGTTGTGCTCAGAATACTCAGGGATATGTTTTCCAGTGAATTTGATGCAATACATGTGGACAGTAAAGAAACAAAAAAAGATATCTCAAGATATCTCAGAAATATAGGAGTTGATTTTTCCAGACTTTATTTATTTAACGAACCGGGTGATCTGTTTGAATATTTCAACGTAAATGAAGTGATTGAAAATGCAATAGAAAAAAGAGTCTGGCTGAAGTCAGGCGGCTTTATTGTAATAGACTATGGGGAAGCTCTTACATCCATAGATGTAAATACCGGAAAATATACCTCAAACAAGAATGCATCGGATACCATACTAAGAACAAATCTTGAAGCAGCTGAAGTAATATGCGCTCAGTTAAAGCTCAGGGATATCGGCGGACTTATTGTGGTGGATTTTATAGACATGACAAGCGAGAAAGATAAGCAAAGGGTGCTGGAAAAATTCAAGCAGTGCCTGGATAAAGACAAAACCAAAACAGAGGTCCTTAATTTTTCAAAATTCGGACTACTGGAAATGACAAGAAAAAATGTTTCAGACGGAATACTGGGTGCATTATGCAAACCATGTCCGTGCTGTTCCGGATCAGGATTTGTCAAATCAGAGGAAACGATTAAATATGAAATCGAAAGAAAAATAAGGACTGTTGCCATTAAAAACCCTGAAAAAGCATTTTTATTCAAATTAAATACTTCAATTGCATGCCAGATAATAGGCCAGGGCGGACGAAATCTTAAATTTCTGGAATCTTTAACAAAAAAACACATAATAATAAAAGGTGATAATGATCTGCCGATGGACGGAATGATATTGGCAGCAAAAGGGACATATAAAGAAGTTGATGATGCGGCAAAACCTTTTAAAATCGGTGACCAGATTGAACTTCTTGTTGAAGAGACCTATCTTCATAATTCCAATGACGCTCTTGCCAGGACAGATGGTTATATAATACAGATAATAAATGGCAAAAAATATATGGGCAAACGTATCACTGTAGAAATAATAGGTGTTTCAAAAACGAGTGCGGTTGCGAAAATAATATAAATTACTGCTAAACAATGTTTGACATTAAAATTATTGCTGTGTTAATATCATCTTTTGTGATTTTATATTGATATTTTAATAATATTATGTAAAATATCGTTGCCGGTTTTTAATTATAAGTATTTATTTCTTTTTAATAAGAGGAGGCCCAAAATTTACGCGATAATAACAAGTGGGGGTAAACAATATAAAGTTACTGAAAATTCTAATATAGTTTTGGAAAGAATTGAAGGTAATGAAGGCGATAAAGTTAAAATAACTGATGTAAATCTGTTTAGCGACGGAGATAAAATAGAAATAGGAAGCCCATCTTTATCAGATGTGGTTATTGAAGGTACGATAAAAAAACAGTTCAGGGGCGATAAAGTAATTGCCTATAAATATAAATCAAAAAAAAGATATCATAGAAAAGTAGGACACAGACAGAATCTTACTTTATTAAGCCTTGATAAGATAAGTGTTAAGAAATAGGGAGTAGGTATGGCAAGCAAAAAAGGTGTTGGAAGTTCAAGAAACGGAAGAGACAGCAATCCAAAATATCTCGGAATAAAATTATTTGCAGGCCAGACTGCAAAGGCAGGAAGCATTATACTCAGACAGAGGGGTTCTAAATACCGACCGGGAAATAATGTAGGTATGGGAAGAGATTTTACTCTTTTTGCCAAAGCTGACGGTATTATTGAGTTTGTAAAAAATTCCAAAAAGGGAAAAGTAGTTAATATAATAAGTTAATCAATTTTTTTGAAAAGCCTGTAATTAAAATTATAAAAGTGTATTACAGCTTTAAAAAATCAATATAATTATTAATATAAAATCGGGCATATTTTACTGCTCGATTTTTTTATAATCTGTTTTAATATCCGAATATGTTTTTGGATGAAGCAAAAATAAATATAAAACCAGGGGACGGCGGTTCCGGAAGCGCATCTTTTTTTGTTCTCAAAGACCGGAAAAAAAAGATTGCATGTGGAGGAAACGGCGGACGCGGAGGAGATGTGATATTTAAGGCCTCTTCTAATGTAAGCACATTATATAATTTTAAGAATAAGGTGCATTACAAAGCCGGAAATGGTGGGAACGGCGCTTCAAACAAAAAGGCCGGCAGAAACGGAGAGAACCTCATAATCCAGGTTCCCATCGGGACAATCATTAAAAGCGCAGACAAAGAAATGCTTGCCGACCTTGAGGAAGAAAACGCGGAATTTGTTGCAGCCAGGGGCGGTATAGGAGGAAGAGGAAATGCCAGTTTTGTCTCCCAGAGGCTGAAGTTTCCCTCATTTGCTGAAAAAGGCGAAAAAACAGAAGAACAGTGGATAGAGCTGGAGCTGAGACTGCTTGCAGATGTAGCTCTTGTCGGATATCCCAATGCAGGAAAATCAACGCTCATAAGCAGGATTTCAAATGCAAGGCCCAAGATAGCGGATTATCCTTTTACAACCCTGGTGCCGAATCTTGGGGTAGTTTATTCAAATGATACAAATTATGTAGTTGCAGATATTCCGGGCATCATCAAGGGGTCTCATGCAGGAGTTGGACTTGGAGATAAATTTTTAAGACACATAATGAGAGCCATATTCAATGTATTTGTGCTTGATATCGAATACGCCACATTAAATGATATAGATATTTCTAAAAATTTTTTTGAACTGAGGCAGGAGCTTAAATTATTTGATAAAAAATTATATGAAAGAAATTATATAGTTGCAGTAAACAAAATAGATATTCTTCCGGACAGAGCGGTTCTTGAGGAGCTTGAAAAAAAGCTTAAAAAACATACAGACGGGGATATAATTTTTATTTCTGCTTTTACAGGAGAAAATATTGATATCTTTATTAAAACTCTTACCAGAAGAGTTAAAGAGGAAAAAGAAAAGATTTACAAAAATGTTCTTAATAAAGAAAAAGAAGATGATGCTATAAAAGCAGTATATACTTTGGAAGAAGATGAATATTCAACAGACACCCTTGAAGTAAAAAATGTTAATGGTGAATATGTCGTCAGGAATAAGGGACTTAAAAGAATGATATCCATGACCAATCTTGAAAATGAAGAAGCTCTTATATATTTGAGGAATAAATTAAAAAAAATGGGTATTGGTGATAAACTTAAAAAAATGGGCATTCCTGAAGGTTCAACGATAATAATCGGTGAACTGGTCTTTGAACTTGTCGAATAAATCTAAGTGCATAAATTGGAAGAAATAAGAAAAAAACACTTAAAAAGAATTAAGAAAGTTGTTGTAAAAATCGGTTCAAGCAGCCTGACTTCTCCTGTTGGCGGGCTTGATATGGATAACCTCATGAAATTTACTTCTGAGATTTCCGATCTGTGGGATGAAGGTCTGAAAACCATCATAGTTACAAGCGGAGCTATTGCAGCAGGCATAAAATATCTCGGACTTAATGAAAAACCAAAAAAATTTCCAGAGCTGCAGGCAGTAGCAGCTGTAGGCCAGCATGATCTTATGAGAGTATACAGCAGCTTTTTTTATAAAATGGATAAAAAAGTCGGCCAGATTCTTTTATCAAGAGAAGATACTACAAAAAGAGAACAGTATCTTAATATAAAAAATACCATAATTACACTTCTGGATATGAATGTTATACCGATAATCAATGAAAATGACAGTGTGGCACTGGATGAAATCAAGTTTGGTGATAATGATACACTGGCTGCTCTTGTTGCCGGGCTGATAGAAGCGGATCTTTTGATAATTCTGTCAGATATTGATGGTCTTTATTCCGGAAATCCACAAGTTTTTAAGAACGCTGAACTGATTTCAGTTGTCAGTTCTATTACAGAAGATATTGAAAAAATAGCCGGCGGGATCGGCTCAAGCTATGGTTCAGGAGGGATGATAACAAAAATAAGAGCCGCCAGGATATGTTCTTTTTCAGGAATACCGATGGCAATAGCGAACAGTCGTAAAGAAAATATATTGAAAAGAATACTTTCAGGAATTGATATCGGAACTTTTTTTGTTCCGGAAGAATCAAAAAAAGTTGCAAGTGTTAAAAGATGGATAGCCTTTGGTATGATAACAAAAGGCTCTATAAAGGTTGACAGGGGGGCTGAAGAAGCAATAGTGAGAAAAGGGAAGAGCCTTCTTCCGGTAGGGGTACTGGAGGTAAGCGGGAAATTTATCAAGGGAGATAATATAGCGATAATTGCAAGTGACGACAGAACCATTGCAAAAGGAATAACAAATTTTACAAGCGACGAAATATTAAAAATAAAGGGCAAAAGAGAGAAAAATATACTGGAGGAATTCGGCTGCAGCCTCTGCTGTGAAATAGTGCACAGGGACAGTATGTTTGTTTTATGATTTTATCACATTCCGGGTGAGGAGATCAGATGAGTATAGTTTATGATATTGCAAAGAAAGCCAGGGAAGCATCATATTTTCTGGCAAGCGCAAGCACTGCTGCTAAAAATCAGGTTCTTAAAGATATATCGGATGCACTGATTGAAAAATCACCTGATATTATAGAGGCAAACAAAAAAGACTGTGAAACAGCAAAAGGCAGCATAAGTGAAAGCATGCTTGACAGACTGACCTTAAATAATGAAAGAATAAAATCAATTTCTGGGAGCATACTGGATGTAATATCGTTAAATGATCCTGTGGGGGAAGTAATTTTCGGATATGATCTCCCAAATGGCCTGATTCTTAAAAATATCAGAGTTCCTTTTGGTGTGATAGGCATGATTTTTGAAGCAAGACCTAATGTTACTGTGGACTCTGCAGTTCTCTGCCTTAAAGCCGGAAGTGCGGTAGTTCTAAGGGGAAGCTCAAATGCCCTGAACACAAATCTTAAAGTAGTTGAAATCATGAGACAATGCCTGAAAGAAAATAACTTTCCTGCAGATCTGATTCAGCTCATTCCCACAGCTTCAAGAGAAGATGTCCGGGAAATGATGTCTCTGCGGCAATATATCGATGTGCTTATACCCAGAGGAGGCAGAAGCCTTATTGAAAGCGTGGTAAAAAATTCAAATATCCCTGTAATTGAAACAGGGATAGGCAATTGCCACATATATATTGATTCCATATTCAGTTTAAGTGAAAAACAGGTAATTGATATTGTAATAAATGCCAAGACCCAGAGACCGAGCGTATGTAATGCGGCAGAAAAGCTGCTGATACATAGATCAGTGCTTGAGAGTACGGGAAAGGCTGTCATAGATGCGCTAAGAGAAAAGAATGTAATAATAAAGGGCTGCCCTTCAATAGCTGGGATTTATGAAGATATTGAACCTGCACAGGAAGAAGACTGGTATGAAGAATATCTTGACCTTAAAATGGCTGTAAAGGTTGTTGAAA
Organism: Actinomycetota bacterium; assembly: GCA_012837825.1. Taxonomy (NCBI): domain Bacteria; kingdom Bacillati; phylum Actinomycetota; species Actinomycetota bacterium. The sequence goes on from DUQM01000021.1 coordinate 33,930, forward strand.
GTACAAAAGAAGCAGTTGAGCATATAAATAAATACGGTTCAATGCATTCTGATTCAATAATCACATCCGACTATGAAAATGCCATGTATTTCACTTCAAATGTAGACTCGTCTACAGTATATGTAAATGCTTCGACAAGATTTACGGACGGCGGCCAGTTCGGAATGGGCGCGGAAATTGGAATAAGCACCCAAAAGCTTCATTTCAGGGGCCCCATGGGCCTGAGGCAGATAACTGCAAATAAATTTATTGTCTATGGAAACGGGCAGATAAGGAAATGAAATAAATGAAGATAGGAATAATGGGCGGAACTTTTAATCCCATACATCACGGCCATCTGGTGACTGCAGCAGAAGCATTAAACCAGTTCAGTCTGGAAAAAGTAATCTTCATACCTTCGGGAGATCCTCCGCACAAAGACTATCATGAGGAAGAAATCGCCGAACACAGATATCTTATGACCGTCATCGCAACATCTTCAAACAGTAATTTTTTGGTCTCAAGGACAGAAATAGACAGAAAGGGAAAATCCTATACAATAGACACATTAAAAGAATTAAAGAAAACATATGGTGAGAGTGCGGAATTCTTTTTTATAACGGGCGCTGATGCTATTCTTGAGATTCTCACATGGAAAAAAACTAAGGAGATAATTAATCTCTGCTATATGATTGCTGCTACAAGACCCGGTTACAATCTGCTTAAGCTGGAGGAATTAAAGAAAGATCTCCACGGAATAACCGGAAATAATGTTGACAGCAGAATACTTGTTATGGAAGTTCCTGCTCTTGCCATTTCTTCTACAGATATAAGAGAAAGGGTAAGAGGGGGCAGGCCGATAGACTACCTTGTACCTGAAGGAGTCAGCAAATACATATTCAAACATGGATTATATTTATAAATTAAAAACGGGCGAAGAAGAAAAGAACATTATAAGAAATTATGACATTCTGATTAAAAAGAATCTTGACCCGGATCTTTATCGGCATTCAGTAAATACATTAAAATATGCCTCTATGCTTTCAGAAAGGAATAATGTCAGTGCGGGAGACTATTTCAGGATATGCTCAGCTTCAATTCTGCATGATTATGGCAAAAAGCTTGCTATTAATGCACAAAGGGCAATTGCTTTAAAGAATAAAGACAAGATAAAGATAAAATCTGAGGATTTGGAAATAGATGCACTTCTGCACGGATTCAGCGGTTCATTTCTTATAGAGGAGGAGCTTGGTATTGAAGACAGAAAAATAATTGAAGCAGTAAAATACCACACTACCGGGAAACTTGGAATGGATTTGGTTGACAAAATAGTTTATATATCGGATAAAATAGAATACGGCAGACAATATGAAGATATAGATTACTTAAGGGAAATATCTTTAAAAAATATTGATTTATGTTTACTAGAAGTTTATAAAAATAATATAATTTATATAATAAGAAGAAATAAAAGTTTTTACAGCCAGACTTTTAATATTTGGAATAATATCTGTAGACTTTATGGAGGTTTTTCAGATGGCCCCAGATGATAGAAGATTCAATGATGATGATTACTTCTCAGACAGAAAAAAGGATGACTACTTTTTCGAAAAAGAGAAAGATCAGGACAGAGACAATTATTACAGGGGAAAGCACGGAAGTAGTTTTAAAAAAAATAATTTCTATGACGATGATTATGAAAAAGAAAATTTCGAAAGAGAAGACTTCGGGAGGAATGATTACGACAAAGATGTTTATGATAAAAGTAATTATGACAAGAATTATTATGATGAAGATGATTATAAATATGGTTCCAGGAAGGATAATAGGGATCTGAACAGATATAAAGACAGGTTTGCAGATGATTTCTTCAAGGATGATGATTTTAATTATTCAGACAATGAAGATGTTCCTTCAGGGATAGATCCTGATGAGTACTCAACGAGAACAAGAAAAATAAAGCAGAAAAAAAGAAAAAGAAAAATCATATCTTCTGCAATTATTATATTTATAATAATTGCAATAATCGCAGTCGGAGCTTTTTTCCTTTTCAAATTCTTTAAAAACAAATTTTCAGCCGGGGAGGGCGAAACAACTACTTCTGTGAATGAACCTATCGATGTTCCGGCAAATCTTGCACTTACGGAAGATATAAGCATGGTAGTTGCAGGAGCAAGAGAAAATCTTCTTGAACCGGATATCAATTTTATTTTTTATTCCCGATTTGACAGCAAAGTCAACAAGCTGACAAGTCTGACCATTCCGGTCAATACTTTGATGGATATACCCGGATTCGGGCTTGAAAGCACTGACAAAGCAGTTGAATTCGGAGGAATGGATCTTCTGATGCTTACACTGAAGAAAGCTCTTGCCATGGATGTGAACAGATATATTATTTTTGATATAAAAAGCATAGTTGACAAAATCGGTGGAGTTAATATAAATCTTGATTCCGATCTGATTATAAACAATTTTGAAAATGATGAAGAAATAGCACTACAGGCAGGAGACAACAAATTAAACGGGACAGCAGCAGTGAGCTATCTGAAATATTACAGCGGAACGGTAAAAGATGTACCTATAAACCAGACAGTCAATCAGAAAAAAGTATTCGATGCAATACTTATAGCTGTGAATGGTGAAAATGATGAAGATCTTCAGAAGAATCTGAATTCTGTTTCAAATTTTTATGAGACCAATCTCTCTGATGAAGAAATATTCCAGCTGTTTTCAACGTTTGCAAAACTGCCGGCTGAAAGCAATTCAGCCTATCCTCTGGATGTGACCTCTGTTGAGCTTGAGGGAGGAAATATCTTCTATGTGCCGGATATATCAAGACTAAGTTCTATTTTTGATGTACAGCAACCGGGAACAGAAATTGCAATATTTAATCAAGTTACTGCTGACCTGCAGATACTTAACGGAGTCGGAACTCCGGGTATAGCCGGCAAGGTAAGCGGCCTGTTTAAAGATTTAAAATATAATGACGGGACTGCAAAGTTTAATGTTCTTCAGGCAAAGGATGCTGATAATTATAACTATGCTGCTACGCAGATAGTCGTTAATTCTTCAGATGCAAGCTATATGGCTCTTGCAGAAGAAATTAAAACAATATTAAAAGCAGGTAATATAACTCAGAACAGCGATGCTCCGACACAGAACATCGTAATAATAATCGGAGCCGATTATGGAAAAGAACAGACAAGCGAAACGACAGCCCAGCAGGGAGAAGCTGTTAAAATAAACATACTGAACGGTGTCGGTACAGCGGGTCTTGCAGGCAAAGCAAAAGCCCAGCTTGAGAAAAATCTTAATTCAGTACAAAAGCTGATAGAGGTATCAGAAGTCAAAGATGCGGCTAATTTCAATTACGCGGAAACAGAAATAATATTTTTTGAAAATACCGATCTTATAAATAATATTGCTCAACAGATACAGAAAGAACTGGGCGCAGGGGTTATCAAATATTCCGACAGTAATCCGGATAATGTCAAGATAAGTGTTATACTTGGCAAAGATTATACTGCAAAGTGAGGTAAAAATAAGACATAAAGAAGAAATAAAAGAACGGGAAAATAGTTTAACCAAAGGCTTAAAATTAGACAGGGAAAATACTACAGATATTGTCAGATATGTTGCCAGGCTTGCAGACTCCAAAGGTGCAGACTACATTAGCATACTTGAAATGAAGAATCGTCTTATTATTACTGATTTTTTCATCATTATAGGCGCAAAAAATACGAGGCTGACATCCAGCCTTGAAGATGAAATAAAAGTAAGCCTGAAACCATTCGGGCTTTTACCTATCCGTACTTCCGGTACAATAGACGCCAACTGGATTCTTATGGATTATGATGATTTTGTCGTTCATATTTTTACCGAAGAGTTCAGGCAGTTCTATGACCTCGAAAGACTTTGGAAAGATTCGAAAACTGTTGAGTGGGAAAACCAGTAATATCTGTGGCTGTAATCAGATAAAATTCATTTTTTATTTAGAGAGGACTTTTTAAATTGTATAATAATTTTGTTAATGAAGGGTATGACAGCAAATCAGTAGAGAAAAAATGGTTGGAAAAATGGAAGGCAGACGGTACCAATAATCTTAAAGATCCTTCAAAGCAGGACAAATTTTACTGCCTTGAAATGTTTCCCTATCCTTCAGGAGAACCTCATATGGGTCATGCAAGAAATTATGCCATAGGAGATGTTCTTGCAAGAATAAAAAGCAGACAAGGTTTTAATGTTCTTCATCCCATGGGTTATGATGCTTTCGGTCTCCCGGCTGAAAATGCAGCGATAAAGAGCGGTATTCATCCAAAGAAAAGCACTTTCACTAATATAAGAAAAATGGAAGAAGCTTTAATGAAAATGGGAATGACATATAACTTTGAAGAGCAGGTAATTACATGCGAGCCTGAATATTATAAATGGACCCAATGGTTTTTTCTTCTGCTTTACAAAATGGGTCTTGCAGAAAAAAAAGAAGGACTTGTAAACTGGTGCGGTTCATGTCAGACAGTTCTTGCAAACGAGCAGGTGGTGGATGGAAAGTGTGAACGATGTGACAGCGAGGTTGCAAGAAAGAATCTTTCACAGTGGTATTTCAAAATCACCGATTACGCACAGGCCCTTCTGGATGACATGGAGCTTCTTAAAGGATGGCCTGACAAAGTTCTGACCATACAGAAAAACTGGATTGGCAGAAGCGAGGGCGCAAAAATAAATTTCAGGCTTGATGATGAAAATGAAGAAGTTCTTATTCCTGTATTTACAACCAGGCCTGACACCATTTTCGGGGTGACTTTCTTTATATTGTCTCCGGAACACCCTCTTGTAGAAAAAATAGTGACAGATAAAGAAATCAGGAAAGAAATCGACAGATTAAAGAAACTTATATCCAAGCAGACGGATATCGAAAGAGGTTCAGTAATTGCAGAAAAGATAGGCGGGTTTACGGGAAGATATGTAATCAATCCTGTAAGCGGCGAAAAGGTTCCGGTATGGATTGCAAACTATGTTCTGTCTGATTACGGCACCGGAGCAATTATGGCAGTTCCTGCGCATGATGAAAGAGATTATGAATTTGCAAAGAAATACGGGATTCCAATAAGGGAAGTCATTTCACCGACAGGCAAAATCTCTGCTGAGATAAAGGAAGTTTTTACAGGCAAAGGCAAAATGGTTAATTCCGGCCGATTTGATGGTATGGATTCTGCGGAAGGCATAAAGGAAATAATAAAATTTGTAAATGAAAACAATATAGGAAATGCGGAAATAAATTATAAATTAAAAAACTGGCTGATAAGCAGACAGAGATACTGGGGCGCTCCGATTCCGATCATTTATTGCGAGAAATGCGGCATGGTACCCGTGCCTGAAAAAGATCTGCCTGTGATATTGCCGGAAGATGTTGATTTCAGGCCCACAGGACTTTCTCCTCTTTCTTACAGTGAAAAGTTTGTCAATACCGCATGTCCTGTCTGCGGCTCTCCGTCAAAAAGAGAGACTGATACCATGGATACTTTTGTATGCTCTTCCTGGTATTTTCTCAGGTACTGCAGTCCTTCTTATGATAAAGAAGCTTTCAGAAAAGAAGATGCGGATTACTGGATGCCTGTTGATCAGTATATAGGCGGCATAGAACATGCAACCATGCATCTTATCTATTCAAGATTTTTTACAAAAGTGCTTTTTGATGCGGGGCTTGTTAATTTCAAAGAACCTTTTATCAGATACTATCCGCATGGAGTTGTTACTCTTGGCGGACAAAAGATGTCCAAGTCCAAGGGAAATATTATAAATCCTTCGGAAATTTATAATAAATATGGCTCAGATACTCTCAGGCTTTATATATTGTTTATCGGACCGGCTGATTCCATTGTTGACTGGAATGACAAAGGTGTAGAAGGTTCGTACAGATTTTTAGGAAGGTTTTACAGGATAATTACTGAAAATATCAGGAAACTGGAAAAAAGCGGATTTTTAAAGAGAAATAATGCTGCAATACAAAAAAGAACCGGGATAATTCCGGATTATCCGGACAAACCTTCAAAGGAACTTGCCAGAAAACTGCATCAGACAATTAAAAAAGTTACTGATGATATATTCAGGTTTAATTTTAATACTGCCATAAGCGCTATCATGGAGCTTATGAATTCGATAAGCCGGTATAATTCCATAAAGAATGATGATAATTCTGACTACATGCTTCTATTTGAAACAACTGAAAAAATCATCAGGCTTATTTCGCCGATTACTCCGTTTATAGCGGAGGAACTATGGGAGAAGCTTGGCATGGAAAACAGTGTGCATAAAACTGAATGGCCGGAATATGATTCTGAACTGGCGAAAGAGGAAAAAATAACAATAGTATTCCAGGTGAATGGAAAAATCCGGGAAAAGAAGGATTTTGCGATGGACTGCAGCGAAGAAGAAGTCAGCAGGTATGCATTTTCTTCTTCCAGAATAATGGAAAACATCGGGGATAAAAAAGTAATAAAAAAGATATTTGTCAAAAACAAGCTATATAATATTGTTGCCGGATAAGATCGAAATTTTTAATCTGATAATGGCTGGAAACTATAATTTATGGTTTTAAATATAAAAGACAGGGGATTAAAAGATGAGAAAAAATAAATTGTTTATAAGTTTTTTTATTTTTATATTTATTATTATTTCAGTGCTTCCTGTGATTTTAACCGGATGCATAGGCTCCAAACCGCCAAGATATACGATTTCAGAAACAGAAGAGAAGATTAAGGGAGAAACTGTTTACGGAGAGGAAACAGCTGAGATAAAACAGGCTGCAAGCCTGAAGACAATAACAGTTTCCAGCGAATCGGTATTAAAAATAGCCCCTAATCTTGTCGACATAGTTATTGCAGTCATAACTGAAAAACCTTCAAGCACTGAATCTGTAAATGAGAATACAATTTGGGTTCAGGGTGTAATAAATGCCGTTTCCAGCCTGGGGATAGCTGATATTGAAATAGAAACCCAGGGCTTTAATCTTAACCCTCTTTATAATTATGTGGAGAATATGCCCCCTTCAATTTATGCTTACAGGACGGTATCAAGCCTCAGAATAACTACTGAAAGCCTTGAAAAGACAGGAGATATTATTGCTGCTGCCATTGAAGCCGGAGCAAATGAAATATCTTCAATAAATTATGATTTAAGTGAAAAACTTAAGAAAGAAACCAAAAACAGCGCTTTATCAATAGCTATGAAAGATGCCAATCTTAAAGCCGAAGCTATTGCGGAAGCAATGGCTGCAGATATAGTCGAAATATTCTCGGTAAACGAAACAGGCACCAGCTTTATAAATCCTGTTTATTATATGAGGAAAGAGGAAGCTAATGCAGCAGACGTGGCTGCTCCCGAAATACTTCCGCAGGAGATAGAAGTAAGATCAGGGGTTGAAGTAGTTTATATATTCAGATAATTATTTCAACTTATATATTTACATAAATACACAAATATGCTATTATATGTTTCAATTCTGTTTTACCAGATTCCGGAAATACTTTAGTTCTGTCCGGGCAGTTTTAACCAATACCGGGAAATTCAGAATGAAACCAAGGGAATTCTTACAGAGAATACTTTTTAAATTTTTATATATAAAAAATGAAAAGCTGAAACAGTTTTTCATATCAGTTTTCTTTCTGCTGCTGATCTCTTTCATTGTTCTTGCAATAATACTTGTAAAACAGAACAGCGAAAACAGGATAAAGAAAAATATTCTCGAGGCTGTCTCAAAATCAAGGGAAAGTGATGGACAGGATATTTTTCAGGAAGAAGGCAGCCGGCCGGCTGCACAGGGAAAAGATGGGAATACATCTTCTGCCGGTCAGGAAAAAAGAACGCTTGTAGTTTTTATCTGTGGAGAGATCAGCAACCCCGGAGTTTATGAGGTTGCTGATGGTTCAAGGATAAATGATCTTATAAAAGCTGCCGGAGGAACAGGTATAAATGCCTGTCTGGAACTGATAAATCCTGCCCAGAAACTGGTGGATGGACAAAAAGTGTATATCCCATCTGTTGAAGAAAGCAAAGATTTTGTTTTTTCCGGTGGTGAAGATAATGCAGCAATCTGCGAAAACCATGGAACTGAAACAATAAATATCAACTATGCTTCAAAAAAAGAGCTCGAAACGCTACCTGGAATCGGAAGTGAACTTGCGTCAAGGATTATACAATACAGGGAGATGCACGGCGGCTTTCAAAACGTAGATGAGCTCAGGAAAGTAAGCGGAATAGGCGATAAAAAATTCAGTGATATAAAAGATATGATAACAGTCTGAGTACCGGGGAATTTTATAAAATATTTTAAAAATCAGTTTGATCAATAAAGCACTTGAGTTATCTGAGACATTCTTATTTGTTATTTTCTCTTGCGGTCATTTCAGGGATATTTATTTTCAGACAACTGTCCGGAAACATAAAAGAGAAAATTTCCGTTCTTTCATTACCGATACTAATCTCCGGTATCGTTTTTTTATTAATTTTTGCCTTTGTCATTTTCTCCGGAAAAGAAAATTTTTCAAAAAACAGATTCTCCTTTTATATATTAACGGTTTTTCTTGTGCTGCTTATGCTGCTTTCATTTTTGTCTGCAGGCCGGTCTTTTTCTTCTAAATTATTTAATCACAAGGATATCTATGAATTAATAAATAAAGACAGCCTGAGAGAAGCTTGCAGCATTGAGATATCCGGAAGGGTTGCATCTCATCCCCGTGCAGGAACCGGTAATTATTATTTTAACCTCGACAATTCTACAATTATCTTCAATGACAGACTCTCAGACAACAGGCATTATCTTGAAAATATAAATGATATTTTTATAAGCATGGCTTCCGGGGGAAATAAAAAACCTGCCGTCATGAGGGACGACATCATTAAAATAAGTGTAGAAGATATTAAAACATATGTCGGTAAAAAAGGAGAAAAATTATTAGTTTTCTGCACAGAAAAAGCTGAGAAGGAAAAAGCCTCTTCTTTTTTACACAAGTTTTATACTGTAAGGCAAAAAGTGTTTTTCTTTCTCTCTGAAAAATTCAGAGAGTGCTTTTCTTATAGAAATTATACATTTGCATCAGCCGTATTGCTGGGAAATCAGGAGGAATTAAGCCAGGCTCTCAGGGAATCTTTTACAAAAAGCGGCCTGTATCACATGCTTGCAATTTCGGGCCTGCATCTTTCAATTCTTTTTTCAATAATTTCTTTTTTTCTGTCGAGAGCTGATTATTTAAAATCGACAAAATTCAGAAATACCGCAAATCTTTTATGTTTTCTGCTACTTCTGGCATTTAATATTCTTGTTGGTCTGAAAGCTGCGATGATGAGGGCTTCTTTCTTTTTTATTATTTACTCTGTTTCAAGAAATTTTGGAAAATACAATCATTCTCAAAATGTACTCTGCATGACTCTTATAGCAATGCTTCTTATTAATCCGGAATTTTTGTCTGATGCAGGATTTATTCTTTCATTTGCAGCAACTGCGGGAATAATTATTGTAAGTCCGGTTATCAAAAAAATATTTTTTTTGTTTTCCGAAGGAAGACATCTGACAGGCAATTATTTTGTAAAGATACTGATATTGAATACATCGGTTAATATCTTTATACTCCCTCTGTCATTTTATTATTTCAGAGGATATTATGTTTTATCTTTTTTATCAAATATGGTCTGTTCGCCTGTCTTTTACCTTATTCTTCTGCTTCTTTTTGCAGGTTCTGTTTTGGCATTATTCCTGCCAGCAACCGGCTATATTTTTTTAAAACCGGCTTCATTGCTCATTAGTCTGATTATTAATTTATCGAATTTTTTTTCAGAGTCTTCATTCGGTTATATCAAAACAAAATTTTTTAACAGACCCTTAAATATTTTCATTTATTACATGCTGCTTTTCATGCTTCTGCTGTCTGCAAACTATTTTTTATCTTTTAAATACAAAATGAAAGAAAAAAATGTAGTATAATCTATTTGATATCTATCAAAGCAGAAAAAATAAATGGAAAAATTTTTAAAAAATAAAAATCTTGAGGAATTAAAACCGATCTATCTGATTGAAAGTAGAAGCGAAAAAATAATCGACAAGAAAATAAAGGAGATAAAAAATTATTTCAGAACCAAAATTGATGCGGTAAGCGATTTTAAATCTATTGACGAAAATGATGATGTAATAGTAAACGATCTTTTTAATTTTTTAAGCACCCCTTCTTTTTTTTCGCTCCGGAAAGTCCTGACGGTAAAGAACGCAGATAAAGTTTCCAGAGATATTCTGTCTTTTTTATCAGACTATATAAAAACCAATCCCGGTTTTGGAAAAAATTCCATAATTTTTCTTTGCTGCAGCAATTCAAGAAAAATAATATCAATGATTCCTGAAGCAGGCGCCCGGGGTGAGCTGATCAAGATAGACAAAGCGATAAGTGAAGATTTAAAAAAAAGACTTGCTGAAAAAAACGATTTGAACAAAGTCAGGTTTACACCGAATGCAGTAAATCTTTTTCTTGAAAATATTGGAGAAGATCCTATTTTATTTGAAAATGAATATGAAAAAATTTTATCAAATGTTTATTTTGACGATAAAAGAATAGTAAATGAAGAAAAAATAAAGTCACTTGTTTCAAGGAGTACTGAAAGCACTATCTTTGAGCTTATCGACAACATAGGCGGAAAACATTTTCCCGGAGCGGTAAACATGATACCTGATCTGATTCAGGGAAGTTCATCAGCCGATAACACATTGTTGATAACAGTAATAAGCAATTTGTACAGGATGTTTAAGGTAATGCTTTATCTTAAGTCTGAAAAAGACGGGACAGACAGCGCTGCAAAATATCTGCAGAAAAATATAAATGCAAAGCCTTATTTTATAAACATTATAATCAGGAAGTATCAGGGATTTGAAAAAAAATACTCTTATGATGAGCTCATAAGAGTATTGGATTGCTTAAATGAGTTTGATATCAAAATAAAGTCAAAAAGCAGTTTTTCTGCAAAAGTCTATTTAAACAGTCTCATCCTGAATCTTCAGCTTATAACAGATAAAAAGTAATTAGATTTTTATTTCTCTTCTCCGGAAGCAGAATTAACAAGCTTTGCTGCTTTTGATTTTTTGTTTGCTGCAAAATTTTTGTGTACAGCACCTTTTTTAACAGCTTTGTCGAGCTTTTTGAAATAAGCGCTTAAGTTGTCCTGCAGGATCTGTGCATCTTTCTGCTCAATGTCGGCAGCTATTTTCTTTCTTGTACTCTTAATTTCTGTTCTCAAAGATTTATTTTTTAATTCTCTTTTTATGTTCTGCCTGTCTCTTTTTTCCTGTGACTTGATATTTGGCATTATCAATTCTCCATATTATGGTTTTTAAACAAGTGGTCATTTTAACATTTTTTTAAAAAAATAAAAATATTTATTTGATTAAAATACGCATATTAAAATGGTATAATACGTTATTTGCAATATAATAGCTTTAAAATGCAGGTTAAAATAAGGAAATACGGCGGAAAAACCTGATTAATATCTTATTATCCGGATTATAAATTAATGGAAACCAGAGAAAAATCAGATTTAAGAAAAGGAATTTTTAATGCGACTTTTCTGGTTATGATCGCCACTCTGCTTTCTAAAGCAAGCGGACTTGTGCGCGATCAGATAACTGCCAGCTATTTTGGCATCACTTATGATACTGATGCTTTTACATGGGCGTATTTTATACCCAATCTTTTCAGGGTGCTTTTTGCCGAATCGATTATAATTGCTGCTTTTATTCCTATATACGCGCTTTATCTTAAAAAAAATGACAGGGATCAGCTGAATGATTTTGTTGCATCAGTCACAAATATTTTTATTGTTGTATTTACAGCCATATCACTGATTATTTTTATTTTTTCAAATCCCATCGGTTCTTTTCTTTCCGGAATATCAGGGAATAATATGGATATCGCCGGTTTTTCAATGATGAACAGGATTATGATATTTTCTCTGGTTATAATGAGCATTGCCGGACTTCTGACAAGCATTTTAAACAGTCATAACAAGTTCGTAGTCCCTGCGATAGCTCCCATGATAATGAATATAGTATCAATAATTTTTGTTGTAGCTCTGGCAGGCAGGATAGGAATTATAAGCATGGCCATAGGAATAATAATCGGTTCTGTCCTGGAAGTCCTGATACAGCTGCCGGGGCTTAAGGGCATTGACCTGAAGTACAGGTTTAAGATAAATTTTAAAAATGATGCAGTAAAAGAAATGTTTTCAATGATGGTTCCTATAATGCTCAGTCTGGGAGCTGTGCAGATAAATAACAGTATTGATAATTTTTTTGCCTTAAATCTGGGGGCAGGAAACACAACAGCCCTGACTTTTTCATGGCGGGTGGCAAATCTGCCTCTTGGTGTTTTTTCAGTAGCAGTTATTACGGTTCTTTATCCGCTTATTTCAAAGCAGGCCGCCGATAAAAACATTACGGGATTAAAAAACAGTTTTTCCATTGCTGTAAGAGAGATAGGATACATAATGATCCCGGCCACCGCCGGTATGATAATACTTGCCGGTCCGATAATAAAAGTACTGTTTGAGAGAAATCAGTTTACTTCAATGGATACGGAGAAGGTAGCGACAATACTTGTTTTTCATTGCGCAGGACTTGTTTTTTTTGGTCTTCTAATGACTTTAAACAGGATTTTTTATTCCCTGAAAGATGTAAAAACTCCTTTGATCATTGCTCTTGCTTCTATAGCTTCCAATCTTCTGCTTGACTGGCTTTTAATGAAGGTTATGGGAATATCAGGAATCGCATTAGCGACATCTCTGGTTGCAGGCATCAATATTGCTTTGCTTATAATTATCCTGAGAAAAAAGATAGGCTACCTGGGCGGTAAAAAAATAATTGTTTCCTATCTGAAAATAAGCGCAGCCTCAGTTATTATGTCTGCATTTGCTTACTTTGCATGGAGACTCCTTTATGTATTTTTTGATAAAAATAACTTTATGACAGTCCTGCTTTTATTTATAATTATTATTTTTGCAGGAGCTCTTTATATTGCCCTGACTTATGTTTTTAAAATGGAAGAAACCAATTTTATTGCAAGAACCATTAAGCAACGATTTGTAAAATGAGACATCTGGATAATTAAAATTATGACGGAAAAGAATTATATAAGAAATTTTTCAATTATTGCCCATATAGATCATGGAAAATCTACTCTTGCTGACAGAATACTTGAGTATACAAAAACTGTCAGTCCGAGAGATATGCTGGAGCAGTATCTTGACAATATGGATCTTGAAAGGGAAAGAGGAATAACAATAAAAGCTCATTACGTTACTGTTGTATATAAATCCAGAAAAGACGGTAAGGAATACAGATTCAATTTTATTGATACTCCGGGGCATGTGGATTTTACCTATGAAGTATCAAGAAGCCTTGCAGCCTGTGAAGGAGTTGTTCTTGTTGTCGATGCAACCCAGGGGATTCAGGCGCAAACTCTGGCAAATGTTTATCTTGCAATGGAGAACGATCTTGAGCTGATACCTGTTATAAATAAAATAGATCTTCAAAGTTCAAGACCTGAGGAAGTGGCTGAAGAAATAGATAAAATTCTTGGAATCAGCGGGGAGAAAATTCTAAAAGTTTCGGCAAAAACAGGAGAAGGCGTGGAAGAAATACTGGAGAGTATTATAACTGATATTCCCGGACCTGGCGGAAATGAAGATGAGCCTCTCCAGGCTCTTATATTTGATTCAAATTATGATCCTTATAGAGGTGTAGTTTCTCTTATCAGGCTGATGAACGGCCGAATTGCAAAAAATATGAAGATAAGATTTATGGCAGAAGGATACTGCACCGAAGTTGAGGAAGTAGGCGTAATGGGACCGAAAATGATTCCTGTTGACAGTCTTTCTGCCGGTGAAGTCGGATATATTGTAACCGGAATAAAGGAAGTCGACAAAATAATAGTAGGCGATACGATTACTTCTTTTGACAATCCGACAAAGTCAAGTCTTCCCGGTTATAATAAACCAAAGCCAATGGTTTATTGCGGTCTGTATCCGATTGACGGCGATGATTATGAAAGTTTAAGGGATGCATTAAAAAAACTTGAGCTGAACGACTCTTCCCTGATTTTCATACCTGAAGTTTCAGTTGCTCTCGGTTCAGGATACAGGGTGGGATTTCTTGGGCTTCTGCATCTTGAAATCGTTAGGGAAAGACTGGAAAGAGAATATAACCTTCATCTGCTTACAACTACCCCTAATGTAGTGTATCGGATAACCAAGACAAATGGTGAAGTGGTTGTGGTCAAAAGTCCGGCAGATTATCCTGAAGAGGAAAAAATACAGAAAATAGAAGAGCCTTTTGTTACAGCATCTATACTTACCCCCAAAGAGTACATAGGTGAGATAATGAAGCTTTCCAATCAGAAAAGAGGGGTATATAAAGATATGAAATTTATTTCTGTTGGTAGAGTAGAGCTTCATTATGATTTCCCTCTTTCTGAAATAATAGTTGATTTTTTTAATCTTCTGAAATCGGCAACATCAGGATTTGCATCTCTTGATTACGAATTTAAAGATTACAGAGCGTCTGAACTGGTCAGGCTGGATGTTTTGGTGGGAGGCAGCAAGGTTGAAGAATTATCTGTAATTGTGCACAAAGACAAAGCTTACTCTATTGGCAGGGAATTTGTCAGAAAATTAAAACAGGAAATACCAAGACAGATGTTTGAAATAGCAATACAGGCAGCTATAAACAAAAGAATAATAGCCAGGGAAACGGTCTCTGCCTTAAGGAAAGATGTTACAGCGAAACTGTATGGCGGAGATGTTACCAGAAAAAACAAACTTCTGGACAAGCAGAAAAAAGGCAAGAAAAAAATGAAGAAAATCGGCAAAGTAGAAATACCGAGTGAAGCCTTCATGAGTTTTTATAAAATTGACATAAATAACAAATAAGCTTTTTATGAAGATATTTGTATGTTTTAATTTAATTTCCATTATAATATTATTAACTGCCAGGACTTTAAAATTAAAAATACAGAAAGGCATTGGAATGAAGAAACTGTTAATTGCAATAAGTCTTATTATGGCATTATCGCTGGTAATTCCTGTTGTAAGCTGTGCAAGAGTGGGTTCAAAGATCGCTGAAAATGCTATTGAGAAAGCTCTTGAGAAATCTTCAGACGGAAATGTGGATCTTGATCTTGAAAAAGGCGGAGCAGTTGTAAAAGACGAAAAAGGCGGAGAAACACAGATAGGCGAAAATATCAGTTTGCCGGAAGGCTGGCCGAATGATGTTCCTGTTTATCCCGATACGAATTTTTCCATGTCGACAAAGACAAAAAACGGTGAAACAGGCAAAAACGAATATGCAGTTTGGGGAATAGTTACCAAAGGCTCAGTAGAAGAAGTTTATAACTGGTATAAAGAAAAATTATCCGGCTGGGAGTTTATAACCGATCAGTACACAAAATCCGATGACGGTGATCTGGCATTTCTTTATTTGAAAAGCAAAGCCTATGAAGTATCTGTTACAATCGGCGAGTCAAGTGATGAAGCCTCCCTGGGGATGCAGATAATCGAACGATAATTTTATCGATAATATCGATAAAATAAAGATAAGAAAAAATTAAATATTCTATTTTAAAGCACAGAAGACAGCGGGCTGTTTTTCTGTGTTTTAATTTATTTCGCGGTATTTGTGAAAAAATTGGTAAATAAGGATTTTTTTTATATAATTTGTTTGTAATTTATCATCAAACCCATGATTAAAGAAGGGGGAGCAGTTGAAAAGCGATATTGAAATTGCTCAGGCGGCCAAAATCAAACCAATCGTCGAAATTGCAGAATCAATAGGTCTTAACGAGGATGATCTTGAGTTGTATGGAAAACACAAAGCAAAAGTAAAGCTTGAAGTACTTGAAAAATTCAAAGACAAACCAGATGCAAAATATGTTGACGTTACAGCAATAACGCCAACGCCCATGGGAGAAGGAAAAACTGTTACCACAATAGGCCTGGGAATGGCATTAAACAGAATAGGCAAAAAAGCAGTGACCTGCATAAGACAGCCTTCCCTGGGGCCTGTTTTCGGAATAAAAGGCGGTGCTGCCGGAGGAGGTTATTCACAGGTTCTGCCGATGGAGGACTTCAATCTTCATCTTACAGGAGATGTGCATGCCGTAGGGGTTGCCCATAACCTTCTTGCTGCATTTCTTGATGCCCATATAATGCATGGCAATGATCTTAATATAGATCCTTACAGCATAACTCTCAACAGAGTCGTGGATGTCAATGACAGGGTGCTGAGAAATATAGTAGTAGGGCTTGGCGGAAAGGTAAATGGAATTCCAAGGGAAACAGGATATGATATTACTGTGGCATCGGAAGTAATGGCAATCCTGGCACTTACAACAAGCCTTAAGGATCTGAGAAAAAGACTTGCAAGAATGGTTATAGGAACTGATTATGAAGGAAGGCCTGTAACTGCCGAAGATTTAAAGTGCGCCGGAGCAATGACAGTTCTTTTAAAGGATGCAATCAAACCCAATCTCCTTCAGACAATAGAGCATAATCCCTGTTTTGTGCATGCCGGTCCTTTTGCAAATATAGCTCACGGCAACAATTCCGTTCTTGCAGACATGATGGCAAGCAAGCTGGGAGAATATGTTGTGACTGAAAGCGGTTTTGGCGCTGATCTCGGAGCCGAAAAGTTTATGAACATCAAATGCAGATACAGCGGACTCAAACCTTCGGCAGCGGTTATAGTAGCAACAGTCAGGGCACTGAAAATGCATGGCGGAGGCTTTGAATTCATTCCCGGAAAAGGCGTTGACAGGGAAAAGATGGAAGCAAAAAATGTGGAAGCAGTGAAAAAAGGCTGTGAAAATCTTATAAAAATGATTGAAAATATAAAAATATTCGGCATACCTGCTGTTGTAACGGTAAATACATTTACAGCTGATTTTCCTGAAGAAATAGAGGCAGTAAAGGAAGCAGCCCTGAATGCCGGAGCTGATTCATGTGTTGTAAGCGAAGTGTGGGCAAAAGGCGGCGCAGGGGGCGAAGAGCTTGCAGAAGCTGTTATAAAAGCTTGTAGCAAACCCGGCAATTTTAAATTCCTTTATCCCCTTGAAGCATCGATCAAAGAGAAAATAGAGATTATTGCCACAAAGATATATGGAGCAGACGGAGTGGATTATCTGCAGAAAGCTGAGGAAAAAATTGCACTTTATACGAAGCAGGGGTTTGACAGGTTACCTATATGTATGGCAAAAACACATCTTTCATTAAGCCATGATCCTAACCTTAAAGGAAGGCCCAAAGGTTTCAGAATACCCATAAGGGATGTAAGGACTTCGATAGGAGCAGGTTTTCTTTATCCCCTTCTTGGAGAAATGAGAACAATGCCCGGACTGCCAAAGACACCCGCAGGCACCAAAGTCGATATCGATGAAAAAGGCAATATTGTAGGTCTGTTTTAATCATTTTTTTTCAAAGATCATTTATTGCTTTCTTATCAAAAAAGATTAAAAGGTCAGAATTTGCAATGGCTGAATTGATTAGCGGAATCAGAATCTCTGCAGAAATAAAAAATGAAATAAAAGAAGAAGTAAAAGAACTTGTCAGGGTTAAAGGAGTAAAACCCGGTCTTGGGGTTATACTTGTCGGAGAAGATCCTGCTTCAAAAGTTTATGTGGCAAACAAGCAGAAAGGTTGCGAAGAAGTCGGCTTTCTTTCAGAAACTGCCAGAATGCCGACAGACGCAACAGAAGAACAGATACTAAGACAGATAAAGCTTTATCAGGGCAGAGACGACATACACGGCCTGCTGGTTCAACTGCCACTGCCGCCGCATATAAACAAAAACAAAATACTATATGCAATTTCTCCGGATAAGGATGTAGACGGTTTCCATCCTGTAAACCTTGGGAGGCTTGTTTCCCGGCAAGAGGGGTTTGTTCCCGCAACTCCTGCCGGAGTAATAGAAATGCTGAAAAGAGAGAAAATAGAGATTAAAGGCAAAAATGCCACAATGGTAGGCCATAGTGAAATTATTGGGAAACCATGTGCCCTGCTTCTTCTAAATGAATGGGCCACTGTGACAGTGTGTCATATTGAGACAGCAGATTTAAAATCACACACAAGAGGCGCAGATATTCTCGTAGTGGCAGTCGGCGAGCCGGGTCTGATAAGAGGAGACATGATAAAAGAAGGAGCAGTTGTAGTAGATATCGGCATAAACAGAATAACAAAGGATAAAGCTGATAAAAAGCTGCTTGAATGGAGAAAAGAGGATTTTGAAAATAAAGGTGCGACACTTGTGGGGGATGTTGATTTTCAGGAAGCAGAACTCAAGGCCAGCGCAATAACTCCTGTTCCGGGAGGAGTAGGCCCCATGACTATAGCAATGCTTTTAAATAATACTCTTCTGTCAGCCAAAAGATATGCAGGTATAAGATAAGAGCCGGTCTGCAGATATGTTGTAAAAAAAGGTTATATCAGCGCACGCAAAAGATTAAAAAATTATGTTTAAAACAGCACCCGGCTATTTAAAAACTATTGAGTACTATTATATTGCAGGAACTGGTATTATTAGTATATGTATTACGGAAAAGTAATAGGAAACATTGTTTCCACTGTCAAATGTAAAGGGCTTGAAGGGAAAAAACTGCTTGTAGTCAGGCCGATTGATATGGAAACAAAAACCTTGTCGGATAAATTTATAATTGCTGTTGACACAACATCTTCAGGTATAGGCGATTTTGTTGGTTATGAAGACGGAAAAGAAGCATCATGGGCTTTTGACCCTGAAGAAGTCCCGACAGATGCTACGGTAATTGCAATAATAGATAAAATCAATATTCTGGGGAATTAAATGATACTTGGGAAAGTAATAGGTTCTGTGGTATGCGCCTTAAAGGATAAAAGCCTTGATGGCAGTAAGCTCTTGCTGGTAAAAGCCATAGATCTCAATGATAATCTTCTTGAACCATTTGTAGTGGCAGTCGACACCATAGGAGTCGGTATAGGCGAAAAAGTGCTTGTGGTGAACGGAAGTTCGGCAAGAATGACTGATGACACAAAAGATAAAAGCGTGGATTCTGTTATCGTCGCAAAAGTAGATTCCATGAACATTCAGGAATAACTGCGCAATATCAGGAACCGGACAATATTCAATAAAAAAGCAGGGCAATAAAAATAATATAAAGAGGTATTTTTACAGAAAGACTTAGCCCGGTTTCGTTTTTCTGCATGCTTATTAATGACTTAATCCTTAATTTTATTCTCATTTCCGATATGGTCCCGGATATCGAAAAAAACGATGCTGCTTTCGGACATCTGAACTTAAATCCGTATGAAAGATTTCTGATTTTTATTAATGAAGTAAGAATATTCTCTGCTAATTCTTTGTTTGTTTTGTCTGAGTATTTTAATACCATTCTGTCGCAATCTTTCTCCTGTTCCGCTTTTACAAATGAATGTATCAGATAAGATATCGGGTTGTAAAAGTTGATAAGATTAAAATAATAAAGAAGTATATTCAGGATATTATCCTTTCTCTTTATATGGGAAAGTTCATGCAAAATTATGGTTTCTCTTTCGTCGGCATTAAGAAAGTCAAATATTTCGGTATTAAGTATAATTATATTTTTAATCAGTCCGATGGTAAAAAATCCAAAATTGCTCCCATGTGCAAAATATATTTCCGGGGTATTTATTTTCATTATCCCGGAATATTTTTTTACAAGTAAATTGATTTCTTTATCCACACATCTGCTGAGATTCGGAGAATACATTAATTTTCTCAGATTATAAGAATTCTGATATATGATAAATATAGTTCCGATAACTATAATTGCCAGAAAAATGCAAACAAATACCATGCCGATTGTATATAGTTCTCTGTCTCCTGCTACGTCCGGATGAAAAATATTTTTTATTTTTTCAACAAAAAAATAATGGACTTCATTGTCAGAAAAAAAATCAGAACTATATCCGAGCTTCAGGGAAGAAGAAAAAGGTTTAATCATTGCAAGAATCATAAGAAATATAAATGATTGCGAATCCTTTATTTTAAATATTTTGAAAATAAACAAAATCAGAAAAGTGTAAAAGAACGTTTTTAGAAAAACGTAGGAAATATTCTGGATGATTATCAGAGTATTTTCCATAAGCAAATAATTCATTGCCGGATAATA
>DUQM01000022.1 GCA_012837825.1 Actinomycetota bacterium
AAAAACACTATAAGTATGTTAGACTGAAAAATGTTCAAATAGTTTTAATTTTTATTATAAATATCCTCTTTTGATTTTAATACATATAATTCTGCAAAAAAGTTTTTTCTGTCTATAAAGTAATTATAAAATAATTTTTTTCTGATATAATCTACTGTGTTTTTGTTTTTTATTAAAATACTATCAATGCTTTATTATATTTTGCAGCAATTGAAATGAACACGGAGTAATTGTAATGAATAAAAAATTATCGTTTTTTATTTTTGTATCTGTTATTTTTATAACTTTTTCACTCTTTTCAATTGCAGCTTCGTCCTGCACTCAAAAGGAAAGGATTATTAAAATAGGCAATCAGAATGTCATGTCCGGTGATTTCAGATATTATGGCCAGGACCAGACAGTCAGTATGAATCTTGCTGCCAGAGAGCTTGCACCGATCAGGATAGGTGGTTTTGATTATAAGATAAGTATTATTTCCAGGGATGATGAGGGAAATGCCGAGAAATCTTTTCTTGTTTCACAGGAACTTGTGCAGGAAGGAGTAGCAGGTGTTGTCGGCTCGGCATTTAATGCTACCACAAAAGCAGCTATTCCGAATTATCTCGAATATAATATACCGATTATTACCACTTCTGCTCCCGGAACGGATCTTAACAAAGCGGGAAATAATTTTTTCAGAATCATAATAAATAATGACCAGATTATAGAAAATGTAGGCAATTTTATCTTAAATGAGATCAAACCTGTAAAGATTGTCCTCATAGATGATGGAAAAGAATATTCCATAAACTTTAATTTATATCTTAAGGAAATATTAAGCGGTGATACTGCCGCAGAGCAGATTAAAAGTATTAAAACTTATTCCTTGAATCCCCAGGCAGAGGATTACGAACTGCTTGCGGAAAACATACTGATAGATGATGTGGAGACGGTGTTTTACTGCGGAGATTACAGCAATCTTGCCCGGATCATGCAGTGTTCAAGAGATATTGGTGTCTCTTCAGCTTTTCTTACTGAAAAGCTTTCAATGAATCCGGGTATACTGCAGCTTACTGATCAGAAGTATCTGGAAGGTTTAATAGCAGTAGTGCCCCAGCCCCCGTCTCTTGCCATGTTTTCCGAGAATCCAAGAGCAATAGAATTCTGGCGAAAATATAAGGATTTCACTGCAGAAGTCAAAGGTATTGAAATTGAAGAACCCGGAGAGTTTGCCCCTTATGCCTATGATGCTTTTCATCTTATTATAGAGGCAATGAAAAAAGCAAATTCTACTCTTCCGGAAGATTATCTGAGTTCTTTAAGAGAGATATCCTATGAAGGGGTTACGGGAAAAATTGAATTTGACTCAAACGGGAATCTGAAATCACCACAATCAACAGTGTTTGTGATTAAAAATGGTTCCTGGGTAAGATTCCACAAATAAAATCAGATCAGTATTATCGGGGTAAAAAGATATTAAGACTTTTAGGACTTACTTCAAATTTTGCAGGTAGTTTCCCCATATATTCGCCGTCTCCATATACATTGAATTTCTTCTCACAATCTACTTCCACCTTTTCTGTCTTGAAATATTTCACACATGGAATGTCCAGGTGAGTTCCGGCATATACACTTGGAAAACTTTTTATGAATTTTATGAGAGGTATGGCAGTTATTATACATACATCCAACTTTGCATCGAATGGATCTGCATGGGGTGTAACTTTCATTCCTCCGCCATAATATTTTAGATTTGAAACAAGTATCATCATTGTATTCAGGTTCTCGGAAATATCATCATGCATGATTTCAAATATCTTTGGCCTGAAAGTTATTAATGTCTTGTATACCGAAAAATTGTACCTGGCTTCTCCTTTGATGGGGAGTCTGGTTTCATTTGCAAATCTTGCTACTTCCGAATCAAAGCCTGAACCTGCAACACCAATATAGTATATTTTCTTATTAAAAAGCCCCAGGTCGATTCTCTTTATATTGTTATTTTTAATTATTTTTATGCTTTCATCTATATCGGGTTTGATATTAAATGTTTTTATCATATCATTTCCTGATCCTATCGGTATGATCCCTATGTTGCGGTCGGTATTTGCCAGTTTCTGAATCATATAATGCACTGTTCCATCCCCGCCGGCAGCAATAAAATTAACATAACCTTCTTTTACAAAATTTTCTGTTGCTCTCCCAAGATCTTCAGAACTTTTTGTTATATAAAGATCTGATTTTATTTTATTTTCCCTTAAAGCTGATTCAATTTTGTCTTTCTGAAATATCGCAGTTCCTCTTGAGGCAGACGGATTTAAAATTAAAATAGTTTTGTCCATAATAAAAGCCATATCTTATTATTTTGTAAATAAAAAACTACAGTCATTTTTAGTAATTTAAACAGAAAAAATAACTAAAATCCAAAAAATTATAAAAATCTTTTAAGGTTTAAGGTTTATTGACTTTTTATTTTAATTATAATAACCTAAAAAAAATTAATATAAAGCATTTCCAAAGGTAAAAATGAATATATTCAATAAAATAGTTGTTGTCATCCTTCTTATTTTTCTTATAGGAATCTCTATATTCGGCATACTTAATACTTTTATAAAATGGGTTAGCTGGTCCGATGCCGCATCAAAGATTTTTAATTCCGATATCGCTTTCAGGAACCAATATATTGCCGTACTTGTTCTGCCTTTTGTTATTATTTTATGCCTGTTCCTGCTTGTTCTTGAATTTTACAGAAAAAAAAGCAGGGTCGCTGTAGTTGCATCTGTCAGGGGTGGAAAAGCTTTTATAACTCTTGATTCCATTGCCGGTCAGCTAAAAGATAACCTTTCAAAAATCAGCGGGACAAAAGATCTTTATGTAAAAGCTCTTCCTAAGTCAAAAGGGATAGTAATAAATATTTTTTCCAAGATTTGCGAAGACTGCAATGTACCCAATAAAATGCAGGAAATAATAAAAGCAGCATCGGATTTTGCAGCATCAAAGCTGGGTCTGAAAGTGCTCAGGACAAATCTTACGATTATAAATCTGACAAATATTGATTACGATACAAAAGGAAAAACGATCAGGACTGAAAATTCTCTTCAGGTTGATGAGCCGGCAGAATCCGAAAAAACAATCAGGCCGAATGAAGATATAAAAGAGGACGCAAGCAATAATGTGCCTGCAGAAAGAAACCTGATAACTATAGAGAATAATAAAGACATCCCGAACTCTGCAAAAGAAAAAGAAATTACAGATAACTAAACATATTGCTAATCATTGCGGACTTAGTACAGTGGTAGTACATGAGCTTCCCAAGCTCAAAGGGCGGGTTCGATTCCCGTAGTCCGCTCCAATTAATTTAATGAAATGATTTCATATCTCCATAGTATAAATTATTTTGAAAATATATTTCAAAAAAAAGGCAGCTATATTGTGCTGGGAGGTCCCGGAACCGGAAAGACTCTGTTTTTAAAAGAGCTCATTGTATATCTTACCGAAAACTGCAATGTAGATCCCGCAAAAATACTGGTCCTTACTTTTAACAGGAGAAGCTCAAAATACTTAAGAGATGAAATAGCTGTAAAGGCTGACAAAACGGTTCCGGAAATTGAAGTAAAGACCTTTTATTCATTTTGTCTTGATTTTTTTAAAGAGCATACCCCGGGTTCAGGCTTTCTTGAAGATATTTTTTTTAATAATCTTAATGAAATAAAAATACTGACTGCTCCGGAACAGTGGAATCTTCTTACCGATATCATTATGGAAACTGATGAAAAAAAAATCCCGGTAATTAAGAAACTATTTTTAAATAAAAATACAAGTGAAAATATAGTACAGGAGATTTTTGATTATATACTTCGTGCGCAGGAGAATTTCAGAAAATCATCAGAGCTTTTCAGTAAATTCAATCCGTATTCAAATAAGATGCTGTATGAAATCAACACTATTTATGCGGCTTTCAATTCTGCCATGAAGGATAAAAATGTATTTAATTATGGAAAATTATTAATCGATACCTTCAGCATGTTGAATTCCGACAGTAATTTAAAACAGAGATGCAGACAAAAATATGAATTTATCATCGTTGACGAACTTCAGGAATTAAATTCTGCCCAGTATAGCCTGCTTGAAGAAATATCAGATGATAATATTATTTACTTTGGCGATGATGATCAGTCAGTTTATAAGTTCAGGGGTTCCAATATAAATATTTTTTTTGATGTGCTTGAAAGCATCCCTCCGGAACGAAAAATTTTTCTCAGAAATAATTATAGAAATTCCTACCCTGTTATGGAAATAATTGAAAATTTTATTTCAAAAAACAGCTTGAGGATTAATAAAAATTCCGGCCATGACAACAAAGATGATTTCAACAGAAAGAATTTTAAAGATATGAGAGGCGGGGAAGTAATAATAAAATCTTTTGAAAACAGGTATGAGGAATTGAATTTTATCAAAAGCAAAATTTTAATGCTGAACAGAATATCGGGCATTCCTTTAAATGAAATAGCCATAATCATGAAAGGAACCGACTTTGAAAATTCTCTTATAGAGAATTATTTTTATCAGAATTCCATTCCTTTTTTCAGAAGAAGCTCAAGATCTGTTGCAAACAACAGATATTCAGCCTATCTGCTGAACATCTGCTATCTGATAATCTTTCTTGAGAAAGAAAAACAAAATAACGATAAAGCGGAAGAAGATAAAGAAAAAAATGGATTAAACAGTAAAATAAATTCACTGACAAGAAATATTTTTTTATCTGAATTTGTAAATTCCGATCCGGTTTTTTTTAAAGAAACTGAGTTTCAATATCATAAATCAGCCAGCCGTAAAAAATATATGAATTTATATGAATATCTGGAGAAAAATTTAAAGGTAATAAAAAAAGCTGATGAAAAGAATTATTTAATGATATCAAGTTTTATCAGTGCAGTTGACAGGCACAAAAAAAATCTAAATAAAGATGCCTATACTTTTGCAAGATGCCTGATTGAAGATGATAATTTTGGTCTGTCGAAGGTGATAAAGAATTATGGTGCTCTTTCGCAGAACGATAAAAATTTATTCAGTATTTTTACGAATTTTCTGACAAGCATAAGAAATTTCTGCAGTGAAAGAGAAAGCGACAATGATATTATCTGTTATCTGGATTTTATTGAAAGATTCAAAAGCAATCAGTTTATTGAAGAAACAGAAGAAGCGCTTGCTGAAGGCAATGATGGTAACGGTGTAAGGATGCTGAGTTTTTATGAATGCAAGAATTTTGAATTTGAAGCGGTATTTATACCTTTTCTAAACAAAGGATATCTCCCTTCGCTAATATCAAAACCGCAGATTTATGAAAATGATTTTCTTACTTTTTTAGTTGAAGGCAGATTTTTTAATGAGGAAGAAATAAAGCACATACATCTTGAAAATGAAAGAAGAATCCTTTACTCCGGTCTCTCCAGATGTAAGAATTATTTATATATAACAAGCGGTTGGGGACATTTATCTTCACCATTCTTCACAGAACTTGCGAAAATATTATCAGAAAAGAAAAAGACAGACGAAATTATCCCCGGATTTCCAGACAGTGGATTTTCTCTTGGAGAGCTTTTGAAGGTATCTGAAAACTCACTTGTCAGAAAGAAAGCAATGACAGCCAGATATAAAGCTGATACGGGCAGAAAAACAGACAGAACCAGGTATGCGCTTTTGCTGAATCATTTGAAAAGTCAATATAATCCATCTACATGGTGGAATATTGCAGCAGAGAAGCAAAATGATCTGAATCCTTTCGAAAAGGACAAAAATACCGGTTATTTTTCTTTCAGCGCAATAGATACTTACGATGACTGTCCTTTTAAATATAAAATGAAATATTTCTTAAAATTAAGGACTGAAGAAGAGAATATGAGTCTGAGAATCGGTTCCTT
>DUQM01000023.1 GCA_012837825.1 Actinomycetota bacterium
GCAATAATATAATATTAGTAATTTTATTAAAGACTTATTTTAATTATAATAAAAAATAATAAAATCTTTGTATCGGACATAGGAAATGATCGGAGAAGAATTTAATAACAGTAAAATTAAAATAGGAGAGCTTCTTGTAAAAAATAATCTGATTACCCAGTCTCAGCTTCAGGAAGCGCTTGAAATACAGAAAAAAACCGGAAAGAAAATCGGAGAAATACTTATTGAGGAAAACTATATCTCAGAGTATGAATTTAAAAATTTTCTTTCACTGCAGAAAGGCTACAAACAAATCAATTTATCCAAAATAAGCAATGAAATTGATGTAAAAGCATCAAATCTGATTTCGAAAGAGTATGCCTTAAAAATGAAGGTTTTTCCCTTTAAATTTGAAAACGAAATGCTTGCTGTTGCAACTCTTGATCCTCTTAATATATATCTGAATGATGAGCTCAGGATGCTTACAGGATATGAGGTGGAGCCATATATATCGACAAATAAAGATATAGAGGTTGCTATAAGGACATATATGTCTGATGAGCATAGTCTAAAAGAAGTAGAAGAGATTACAAAAGATCTGGATTTTTCCATAGAAGATGACCTGGCTGAAGATATAGATCTACAGAAAAACCCTTTGATAAGACTGGCAAATCAAATAATCTTAAAAGCCATTATGATGAGAGCCAGCGATATACATATTGAACCTCAGGAAAAACACTGTCTTGTAAGATTCAGGATAGACGGAATATTGCAGGTAATCAGAGAGGTTCCCAAAACAGTGCAGAGATTGCTTATCTCAAGATACAAAATAATGTCAGGCATGGATATAACAGAGACAAGACTTCCTCAGGATGGCAGGAGTTCATTTAACTATCACAACAGATTTATCGATCTAAGATTTGCCAGTCTTCCGTCTGTTTTTGGTGAGAATATATCAATAAGAATTTTAAACAGGGAAGAAAGCATATTTAATCTGCAGAACCTCGGTATGCCTGAAAGAGAAATGGACGTATATGGAAAGGTTATAAAACAGCCTTATGGTTCAGTAATCATAACCGGTCCTACAGGCTCCGGAAAGACATCAACTCTTTATGCAAGCCTTACCCAGATATCCACACCTGAAAAGAAAATATATACGGTAGAAGATCCTGTTGAATATAAATTTCCGCATATAATGCAGGTTCAGGTCAATCAGAAAATAGGCATGAGCTTTGCTGCAAGCCTGAGGGCTATGATGAGAAGCGATCCGGACATTATAATGATAGGGGAGATCAGGGATTATGAAACTGCCAAAATAGCTGTTGAAGCATCCATAACAGGGCATCTTGTCCTTACAACACTTCATACCAATGATGCTCCTTCAAGTGTTGCCAGATTATTTGAAATGGGGATAGAACCATATATGATTGCTTCAGCTTTAAGATGCGTGGTTGCACAGAGGCTGCTCAGAAGATTATGTCCTGCATGCAAAAAAGAAGCAGATATGTCAAATATTGTAATATCAGATGAGGTATTTTCTATTCTGAAAGACAAAAAAATCTATGAAAAAACCGGATGCAGCCAGTGCAATAATACCGGTTATCTTGGAAGAGTGGGCATTTTTTCCGTGCTGCTCGTAACTCCCAGAATAAGAAAAATGATACTTGATAAATCCGGAACTGATGCCATAGAAAATCAGGCAAGACAGGATGGAATGAGAACTCTTCTTGAGTCAGCTGCAGAAAAAGTAGCAGACGGAATTACCTCCCTTGAAGAAATGTACAGGGTGGTTTTTTAAGTGGCTAAAAAAAATTTTGTACATCTTCATCTTCACAGCGAGTATTCTTTGCTGGACGGAGCTGTCCGCGTAAAGGATCTTGTTAAAAAGGTTTCAGAACTTGAAATGCCCGCTGTCGCCCTGACTGACCATGGAGTAATGTATGGAATAATAGATTTTTATAATAATTCAGTAAAATCAGGCATAAAACCCTTGCTTGGCTGTGAAGTTTATATAGCGCCTAACGGAAGGCTGGAAAAAAAATTCAAGAAAACCGGCGATGATGAGAATTTCTACCATCTCACTCTTATTGCTGAAAATATCAGAGGTTATAAAAATCTTATGAAGATAGTAAGCAAAGGTTTTCTGGAAGGTTTTTATTACAAGCCGAGAATAGACAAAGAACTTCTAAGAGAGAACAGCGACGGCATTATAGCCTTAAGCGGTTGCCTGAAAGGGGAAATATCCAAAGCTTTTTCTTCAGGGAAGAAAGACAGGGCTCCAAAAATTTTGAAAGATTATCAGGATATCTTTGGTAAAGAAAATTTTTTTCTTGAAATACAGGATTCCGGTTTAAAAGAACAGGAAATAGTAAATAAGGCTATTTATGAACTTTCAAACTCTTATTCCGTCCCGATAGTAGCTACAAATGATGTTCATTATCTTAATGTAGAGGACAGTGTAAATCATGATGTGCTTTTATGCATCCAGACAGGTTCCACTATCAATCAAGACAAAAGGCTTAAATTTTCAACAAATGAATACTATCTCAAAGACTATGACAGGATGTCTCTTGCATTTAAGGATTTTCCAGGTTCCATAGAGAACACTATGGAAATAGCCGGAAGATGTAATCTGGAGTTAAAATTCAATCTTGATCTTATACCGCCTTTTGACGTGCCGGAAGGATTTACTCCGGATACCTATCTGGAAAAACTTTGCTTTGACAATCTTAAACAGAAGTATCCTCTGGCAAATGATGAAGTATTGTCAAGGCTGAAAATGGAACTGGATGTTATAAGGAAAATGGGATTTTCGGAATATTTTCTTATAGTATGGGATTTTGTCAAGTTTGCAAAAGAAAATAATATAAGAGTCGGACCCGGAAGAGGAAGTGCTGCGGGAAGCATTATTTCCTATCTCCTTAATATTACCGAGATAGAACCGCTAAGATACGGACTGCTTTTTGAAAGGTTCTTAAATGAATCAAGAAAAAGCATGCCTGATATTGACATTGATTTCTGTTATGAGAAAAGAAATGAAGTAATAAAATATGTTACAAACAAATACGGTCCCAGAAACGTGGCGCAGCTCATAACTTTTGGCCGTATGGCTGCCAAACAGGCCATCAGAGATGCAGGAAGGGTGCTTGAAGTTCCGTACTCGGATGTTGATAAAATTGCAAAAATGGTGCCAAATCAGCTTAATATTGCCATAGACACTGCTCTTGAGATGTCAACGGAATTAAGAGAAATATATGATAATAATGAAAAAATCAAAAAGGTGATAGATACTGCAAAATGGCTTGAAGGTATGATAAGACAGGATTCTATTCATGCTGCAGGAATTGTGATTTCATCAGAAGAGCTTTACAACTATACGCCTATCCAGAAGGAGTCTGGAGAAGATATAGTAACACAGTACGAAATGGAGCATATACAGTCCATAGGTCTTTTAAAGATGGACTTTCTGGGATTAAAGACACTGTCACTGATTGACAAAACCCTGTTTTTGATTGAAAAAGCCAAAAAGATCAAAGTTGACATAAATAATGTAGATCTCGATGATAAAAAAACTTTTGATATGCTTAGTAAAGGTGAGTGTCTTGGAATTTTTCAGCTTGAAAGTTCCGGCATGAGAGATCTTGTAATAAAAATGAGACCAACGCAATTCGAAGATCTTATAGCATTGCTTGCGCTATACAGACCGGGGCCTCTCCAGAGCGGAATGGTCAATGAATATATTGAGAATAAAAATAGCGGGAAGAAAATAAAATACATTCATCAGAGTCTTGAACCTATTTTAAAGAGCACTTACGGAATGATTCTTTATCAGGAACAGGTCATGCAGATTGCTTCAATATTTGCAGGTTTTAAAATGTCTGAGGCAGATATTTTAAGGGGAGCAATAAGCAAGAAAAAGAAAGAACTGCTTGAAGAACAGAGGATAAAATTTGTAAACGGAGCAAAAAATTTAAATAATAATCCCGATATTGCAGAGAAACTTTTTGATCTGATAAATCATTTTGCACAATATGGATTCAATAAATCACACAGTGCAGCTTATGCAATGATTTCCTATCAGACAGCTTATCTGAAAGCAAATTTTCCCGTAGAATTCATGGCAGCTCTTTTAAGCATAAGAATGGGAAGCCAGGAAAAGGTATCCCAGTATATTAATGAATGCAGGAGGATGGAAATAAAAGTACTGCCACCCGATATTAATGACAGCTTCAGCGACTTTAAGGTAGTCGGGAATTCAATAAGATTCGGCCTTTCCGCCATCAAGAATGTCGGCCTGAACGTAATAGAAGCAATAGAGGATGAGAGAAAGCTAAAAGGCTTTTTTAAGGATTTCTATGATTTCTGCCTGAGGATTGACAATAATGTATTAAACAAAAAAACACTTGAAAGCCTGATGAAAGGCGGAGCTTTTGATTCATTGGGCCATACCCGTAAATTTCTTATGGAAAACTTTGAAAAGATTGTTGAGAAAGCGCAGAAAATAAAAAAAGACAGAATGGCGGGGCAATTCTCCCTTTTTGGAGATTTAGCTGAATCAGAAGATGCTGAAGGTATTACAGAATTCGGCGACATACTTGAAACCAATGATGAATACGATGCAATAGATATGCTTAATTTTGAAAAGGAGATGCTGGGTCTTTATATTTCCAGTCATCCTTTATCAGAATATGATGATGCCCTTTCCGAATTACCTCAGATATGCTCACTGGCAGAAAAAAGTGATAATTCCGTTCAGACCATTGGAGGCATTATAACTAAAATAAAAACAATTTATACAAAGAAAAATCAGCTGATGCATTTTATTACTTTTGAGGATAAAAGCGGGAGCCTTGAACTTGTTGTTTTCCCAAGGATTGCTGAAGAATATAAAGATCTTATTTTGGAAGACAAGATACTGAAGATAACGGGAAAACTTGATAAAAAAGAATTCAGGGAAGAGATCGGAGGAAAAGAAGAGCCTGAGATTGATGCGGAAAACGGTTTTGAAGATATTGAAAAAGAAGAAGAATTCAACTCCGGCTCCATAAATGAATTGCAGAAAGAATCAAAAAAGAATTATGCGCTGAAGATAATCGTTCAGAAGATAGAAAATCTTGTAAAAAACGGAAGCAATAACATCATTAATAATAAATCTCATGAGCAGGATGTTGCTGAAAACGGGTTTATCAGCTACACAGGTGAAGAAGATGAAAATACGGGTGAAGAAAATATTTTTAAGGAAAACCAGCAGATAAAGACAGACAGAAAAGAAATAATACTGAAAATGTATAAAGATTTTTTAACAAATTCTTTTATTGATGAGCTATATGACCTGATATGTATGCATAAGGGAAATACCAGGATAAGCATTCATGTTATGAAGATAAACTCAGATAAACATGCTGAACTGGAGAAAAAATTTGTACTTCCTAAAGATTTCAATGTCGAATTCAGCAAGGATTTCATCTCAGAGATTGAAAAAAAATTTACAAACAAAATTATAATTGAATAAAAATTTTTTATCGATTTTAATAATAAAAATAAAACAAATGATATAATAACTATTTTAGTTTTAATTTTTATTTATGAACGATTGTTGCAAATATCTATCAGGAAAGACCGGCTGTTTTTATGTTTGAAAAAGAGAACAACAAACTTGAAGAAAAGCTTCCGGCAGGTTTCAGGGATATATTTCCCACAGAATCTGAGGAAAGAAATTCAATAAGAACTATAATAAAAAAAGAGTTTGA
>DUQM01000024.1 GCA_012837825.1 Actinomycetota bacterium
AAAATCTCTTTTATAAACGAGATAGCAAATATATGTGAAAAAGTAGGGGCAGATATTTTAATGGTTGCAAAAGGAATAGGGCTTGATTCAAGAATAGGTCCGAAATTCCTAAATGCAGGCATCGGATGGGGAGGCTCTTGCTTTCCAAAAGATGTTTCAGCTCTTGCTTATATAGCTAATGAATACGGCATGACTCCCCAGATTCTAAACTCTGTTATAAATGTTAATAAAGAACAAAGACTTAAAATAGTGAAAAAAGTGCAGGATGAATTAAAAATAGTTAAAGGGAAAACCATTGCAGTGCTTGGGATAGCTTTTAAACCTGATACGGATGATACAAGAGAAGCTCCTTCAATTTCCATAATGAATAGTCTTGTAAATCTTGGTGCAAAAATAAAGGCATATGATCCCATAGTTAAATCCAGACCAGATACTCTAAGTGAAAAAGTTGAGATGGTTGAAGATATGTACTCAGCTATTGATAATTCAGACCTTGTTATACTTGCAACTGAATGGAATGAATTCAAAAAACTGGATTTTATAAAAGCCAAATCCATGATGTCGCATAATATTTTTATTGACGGAAGAAATATGTTTGATAAGAAGGCTTTGGAGGATATCGGTTTTAGATATATAGGCATAGGAAGATAAAATGAAAAACAAAAAAACAGCCCTTGTGACTGGCGGTGCAGGTTTTATTGGAAGCCATATATGTGATTTTCTTATTGAAAATAAATATAAAGTTATCTGTATGGATAACCTGATAACCGGTTCTTTAAGAAATATTGATCATATAACAGATGATGATTTTATATTTATCAATCATAATATTACTGATGAAATAAATATACCCGGACCTGTTGATTTGATTTTTCATTTTGCATCTCCTGCAAGTCCTATTGACTATCTGCAGCTTCCAATACAGACATTGAAAGTTGGCGCAATTGGAACACATAATGTTCTGGGTCTTACCAAAGCAAAGAGAGCAAAAATGATACTGGCATCTACTTCAGAAGTTTATGGAGATCCAAAAATACATCCTCAGACTGAAGAATACTGGGGAAATGTTAATCCTGTAGGACCAAGAGGAGTCTATGACGAAGCTAAAAGATTTGCCGAAGCTCTTGTCATGGCTTATCACAGGCAGCAGGGTCTTGATACCCATATAGTAAGGATTTTTAACACTTATGGCCCGAGGATGAGAAAAAATGATGGCAGGGCGATTCCTGCTTTCATTAGCCAGGCACTTAAAAATAAAGAAATAACTGTTTTTGGAAATGGAAAGCAAACAAGAAGTTTTTGTTATATAAGTGATCAGATTAACGGTATTTTCAGACTTATTAACTCTGATTATCATTTTCCAGTTAATATCGGAAATCCTGATGAAATGACAATACTGGAGCTGGCTGAAAAAATAAAAGAAGTTTGCAACAGCAGTAGTAAGATTGTTTATCATGAGCTTCCGGTTGATGATCCTATGGTAAGACGTCCAGATATTAGCAAAGCAGAGAAGATATTAAACTGGAAACCTGAAGTCAATTTTGAAGAGGGTATTGAAAAAACAATAGAATGGTTTAGAAATAATTAATTTTAAGTCTTAAATATATTATAAGAAAAATAAGAAAAATAAGAAGAATTATGAATGAGGAAACAAAAAAAGATAAAAAATTATCAATAGTAATACCTTGTTATAACGAATACAGAACAATAGAAAATATTGTCAATAAGGTATTATTAGTGGATTTAAACGGCATTGAAAAAGAAATTATTGTAGTGGATGATGGTTCGAAAAATAAGACCATTGAAGTTCTCAAAGAAAAGATTGAGCCGATGGTGTCAAAAGTAATTTATAAATCAAAAAATGAAGGAAAAGGGGCCGCATTAAGAACCGGATTTGAAAACATTACCGGTGATTATGTTATTGTACAGGATGCAGACCTTGAATATGATCCTGAAGAATATAATATTTTGTTAAAACCCATGTTGGATGGATTTGCAGATGTGGTTTATGGCTCAAGATTTATAGGAGGCAGACCACACAGGATTTTATTTTACTGGCATTCAAGAGGAAATAGATTTCTTACAAATTTTTCAAATATGTTTACCAATCTGAATCTTACAGATATGGAAACCTGCTATAAATTGTTTAAGGCAGAAATTATAAAAAAAGTAAAAATTACTGAAAACCGATTTGGTTTTGAGCCGGAAATAACTGCAAAAGTTGCCAGGCTAGGATGCCGTATATATGAAGTCGGTATATCATATTATGGCAGAACCTACCAGGAAGGTAAAAAGATAAACTGGAAAGATGGATTCAGAGCAATTTTTGTAATTTTAAAATATGGATTATTTAAAATGAAATAATCCATATTAATAGACCATATAAGACAGAGGTTTTATTGCTTTATAACAAGCATAATTATAAGCTTAACATTTTGTCAAAAAATAAATTAGAACCCTTATTATTTCTTTGCTATCTTGCACTTCCTTTTATCTTTTTTAAAGATTCTTTAAATATTAATTCTGTGATACTGGGGACAGGAGATACTACTGCAATAATATTACCTTTAAGAGAACTAATAACAAATTTAATTAAAAACGGAGAAATGCCTTTTTGGAATATTTTTAATTTCAGCGGCTATCCTTTATTAGCCTATAATGAGGCCGGGCTTTTTTATCCGGTTACAATGATTTTAAACTTATTATTTCCTGTCCATCTTGCTCATAATTTATCAATATTGCTGCATTATTCGCTGGCAGGAATATTCATGCACCTTTTCTTAAAAGAATACAAGCTAAATATTTTTTCAATTTTTACCGGTAGTATCATTTTTATGTTCAGCGGAATAACTATTACTCACAGAAGCCATCCAAATATTTTATATACTTTGGTATGGTTGCCATTGATTCTGTTTTTTTTAATTAAATACAGGCGCAGCAAAGATTTAAATTTTTTATTTATATGCAGCATATTTTATTCAATATCTTTTTTTGCAGGACATGCGCAAATATTTGTTTATTTATCCTTTGTAGTTTTAATTTTCATAACATTTTATGCACTAATTTATGAAGGTAAAAAAGGATTATTTTTTTTAAGAGCTCTCTCTATTTTTATAATTTGTATTTTGATTGTTTCTATTCAGCTTACACCTACTATTGAGCTTATGCTTAACAGTACAAGAAGCTCGATATCTTATGAATATTTTTCTTCTTTTTCTTTCGATTTTAAATTAATTCCAATTTTAGTATTCCCATATATTTATGGAAATACATTTTTCCAATACCAGGATGTTCCCAGTTATTTTGGTCCATGGAATTATAATGAAATGGTGATATATTTTGGCGTTGCTACAATACCTTTATTGATAATAGGTTTATTTTCGAAAAATAAACATAAGTTTTTATGGATTTTTATCTTGATTATTTCTTTTATTCTTGTTCTTGGCGATAAAACTCCTATATATAAATTCTTTTTCCATATTCCTGTTTACAATAAATTTAGGGTTCCTACAAGAAACTGGTTTGAATTTGGGTTTAGTTTTTCAATTCTTTCTGCATTCGGTATGGAATATATGGTTGCTAATTCCAGAGAAAAATTAACAAGGAATATTGTTAAGGTTATTATTTTAATTTTTTCAAGTTTGTTGGCTATTACAATATTTTTTGTAGTTAAGGGAAAATATTTATTAAAAGAAAAAATGGTTTCAGAATTATTCCGGAATTTAAAAATAACTAACTATTCAATCTTTGTTCCACTAATACTAATATTTTTAACAGTTATCATTCTTTCACTTTTTCTCAAATATAATAAAAAAATTCTATATGTTGTTT
>DUQM01000025.1 GCA_012837825.1 Actinomycetota bacterium
ATATATGCCTACAAGAGATGCAATAAAGCAAAGATATGTAAGTGAAAATATGATAAATTTTTATGAAAAAATCGGCATATGTTTTGGCAGAAAACCCGTAGAATTCTCACCTGTTTTTTCCCCGGTTAAAAAAGCCTGCTGGTTTTATTTATAAAATAAGAAAAATTATCCGGATATCGAAAGACAGAAAAATAAGATATGTGATCGTTTTGCCGGGGAAAATTCAAGGCAGATTTAATTCGGGGACATAAGAGAAAAGATCATTAATTTAATTTATACTAATAATTTGAAACTTTTAGCTTATTCTGAAGCATTTATTCTATTGGATACCAAATTATAAGTCTTCTCGATTATCTTTTATCACCACTTGTTGATATGGATTCTTTGTACATCAAATCTGTCCGAGGGGCTTTTTGTTTCTGCAGGATATCCGAGCGATATGATCGAAAAAGGAATTATATGATCAGGAATATTTAGCAATTTTCGCATATTTCTTACTCTGTCTTCTTCAGGATAAACGCCGAGCCATACAGATCCTATTTTAAGATATTGTGCCTCTATAAGTATATTCTCTGTTGCAGCTGCACAGTCCTGAACCCAGTAGCCTGAATGTCTTTCTCTCTGAGGATCTCCGCAGACTACAATGGCAAGCCTGGCTTCTTTCAGCATCTGGGAATAAGAATGAAACCTTGTTATTTCCAGCATTATATTTCTATCTTTTATTATTATAAATTCCCAGGGTTGCTGATTTCCGGCAGAAGGTGCAGCCATAGCGGCTTTAAGCAATTTTTCGATTTCTTCTTCCCGGATAAGTTCATTTGTATATTTTCTTATGCTCCGTCTGTGAAATAATGCTTCAACCATTATAAAACCTTTCCTGTTTCTATTATGTTTATATTCAATTTATATTAGATAATATATCAGCTAAGTAATTATAAAAAATAAGCTTAATATTGGCAAAAGCAGATGTTAAGATAATTCAATATAAATTATCTTATACATAATTATTAAAATGAATATAATATAATCATAATCAAAAATATTTACCGGAGAAGCTCTATTTGTTATTTGACAATTTTTAATAAATAAATTATTAAGATAAAATAAATACAATATAATTTAGGAATTGAACGGGGTGATTAAGAAATGAGACCAGTTACTATTTTTACGGGACAATGGGCTGATCTGTCATTTGAAGAGATGTGCAGAATTGCTTCCGAAATAGGCTATGAAGGGCTTGAATTGGCAACATGGGGAAACCATGTCAATCCCAAAAGGGCAGCTGAGGAACCTGCATATGTAAAAGAGATACTTGATACATTAAAGAAATATAATCTGAAAACATGGGCAATAAGCGCCCATCTGTCCGGACAGCTCATCGGAGATGTGTACGATAAGAGACATAATGGTTTTGCTGCTTCAAGTGTTGCAGATAAACCTAAAGAAATGAGAGAATGGGCTGTTCAGGAAGTAAGGTATACAATTAAAGCTGCAAAAAATCTGGGGATAAATATGATTACTGGTTTCCTGGGTTCACCGATTTGGAATTACTGGTATTCTTTCCCGCAGACGACTGCTGAGATGGTTGATGATGGCTATAAGACTATCGTGGAAAGATGGTCGCCTTTATTTGACGAAATGGATAAAAACGGAATAAGGTTTGCGCTTGAAGTCCATCCTACTGAAATAGCTTATGATTATTATTCTTTTGTAAGGCTTCTTGAAGAATTCAAATATCGTGAAACTCTCGGAATGAATTTTGATCCGAGCCATCTTTTGTGGCAGGGTCTAAAACCGCATCTTATGATAAGAGAAATTCCTGACAGAGTTTATCATGTCCATATCAAAGATGCTTCTGTTACACTGGACGGACTGAATGGAATATTAGGTTCCCATCTTGAATTCGGGGATCCAAAAAGAGGATGGAATTTCCGCTCACCCGGTAGAGGCGGTGTAGACTTCTCGGCAATAATACGTGAGCTGAACGCCATTGGCTATGACGGGCCTCTTTCTGTTGAATGGGAAGATTCAGGAATGGACAGAATTCAGGGAGCAACTGAAGCCTGCAGTTTTGTAAAGCATATAAATATTACACCCAATGTAGGTGCGTTTGATGATGCATTAAAAAACAAATAATTAAAAATCATTAATGCTTTGCAAGTTATTTAAAAACAGTATTTTTTGCTAAACAAATTGTTCTGCAAAAAACTTTCGCAGTATCTCAATTCCGGTATGTCCTCGGAAAATTGGGAGAAAAGCATTCAGGCTGATGCAGAATCAAAAGTTAGAGCCCCAGGTTCAAATTAAAAATTCTGTATCAGCCTGTTTTTATGAATATAATAGTTCGGCTTCCATGAATATCCTGCTTACAAAATCACTGCTTTCATTGATGCAACCGACTATTTTTTCGGATCCGATTTCAAGCATGTCTTTAACGGTAAGGATATCATTATCAAGTAATTTTTCTTTTTGTTTAGGCTTTAGCCCGGGCAGTATGGTGACCGGATAAAGCTTTTTATTTTCAATATAGTATTCAAGATTTTTTTCGGCAGGATAATGCCATGCGATTATTCCAAGCCCGACACATCCTGCATATTTGATTGCTTCAGTAGTGCATTTTGTATTTGTTGCAAGCCATGCTTTTGAAAAATTATAACTTGTTTTATTTTCATCACTTGCTTTTTTTATGTCCAGAAATCTTGCGTAAATATATAATGCTGTTTTAATATCGCTTTTGGTTTCATTTCTGTTATGGTATTTGCATTCAAACATATAATGCTCACTGTTTTTTTCTGCAATTACATCTACTTCATGATCCACGCAATATCCTTTGATTATTCTGCCTGTTGCAGTCTTATAACCATATTCTTTCAGAATCCTTGCAATATATTTTTCAAAAATAAAGCCGGTAGGGCCTAATTCCATGATAGCTTTCTTTAATGTATATTTTATTGCAACCGGTGGCTGCTTTTTCTTTAAATAAGTTAGCGCAAGCTTATAGATATCTCTGGCTTTGATTAGCTCGCCTTTTAATTCGTTTTTAACCTTGCTTATTATAAAATTAACGATTTTCTCATCAGCTCCTGCCCTCAAAAGAGAAGTTTTTATTTTTTTCTCATCAAAAAGTTCCCGGGTTCCATCTTCTTTCTGGATTAATTTTTCCATAATACTTAATTCTCCATACTATCTTTTTAACAAACTAAAATATCTTCTTTCAGATAGCATATATAATAAATAA
>DUQM01000026.1 GCA_012837825.1 Actinomycetota bacterium
AACAAATAACCAGTCTTATTAAGCCGGTCTTATTAAAAAATTCTTTATCTTATTAAAAAATTTTTTAAAGACTGCAGTGTAAAAATCTTAAAACATCTATATTTTCCGGCAATTAATTGTATAAACGGCAACAGAATTGTCATAGCATCAATTGTATAAAAGGGGAGTGTAAAAACTACCCTTATTTTTTTTGCATGTATACCAAGTATATTTGTTGACAAATTATGGTATTATAATGATGCTGATTTAAATAGATTTGCCACTGTAATAAGTGAACCTGTCCCGGTATTCTGCTAATGTCGATATTCCCAAAGGTAACAGGTAAAAGACTAATCAAAGTTTTATGTAGAAACGGGTTCATAAAAAAAGTCTTTATCATTTTTGTTTCGTTATCCTTACTATATATGTTTACAGTGATGAATAAGTCACAAGTTGACATAATATATATTATCGGAACTTATATTAATCTTATGCTTTTAACACATTGTTAATATATTAATACTGATTAACATACTAATACTGAATTAATCTGGCTTAACAAGTCCCCGAGCTTCCAAAGCCATTTTCACCTCTGTCCGTATTTTCAAGCTCTTCAGCAAAAACAATTTCTGCTTCCTGAACTTTTATTATTACCAGCTGGCATATTCTGTCATTCTTTTTTATATAAAAATCTTCTCTGCTGTCAAGGTTGATAAGGATTGCTTTAATCTCCCCTCTGTAGTTGCTGTCAATAAGTCCGGGTGTATTGACAAGAGATATACCGTTTTTGATTGCAAGACCGGATCTTGGCTGAACAAAGCCTGCATAGCCTCTGGGTATCTCTATTTTTATACCTGTGGGAATAAGCTTTCTCTCAAAAGGCTTTAAAACGGTATCAATCGTGCTTCTAAGGTCCAGACCGGCATCACCTTCATGAGCATATTCGGGATAAGCGATTGTTTTATCAAGGATTTGTATTCTTATTTTCATGATAAAGAGTTACTCCAAAAAAATAAATTATAATGAAATGATAATAAACTTATTTATCTATATGATAAAATTTATCTATATGATAAAAAATATCATTTTTCTGCATCAGGATTATTATAGATTAGATTATTATAGTATGGAATGCTGTTTAATTAGAAGCTATAATCGGGATTATAAGTGGTTTTCCCAGAAAACCATCATCATCTTCGCTTATATCGTTTATCCTCTTTACCTCAGCAAGAAAATCAAATCTGCTGTCAATCTTATAATTTCTGCAAATGGTTTCCTTTAGCTGATGATTGTTTTCAAATACGACTGTTTCATACCTTAGTATATTCTTTTTTCCTGTAAATTTTGAACTGTTTGCAAGAACAGCAACCACAACAAGAGAAAACACAATTACAAGGGTTATCACATACATTGTTTTTATTAATTTTGTATTAACCATTATTACCACCTATTTACATATTTTATTGCACATTTTTGCAAAATGATTAACTAAAAAGCGAACACATGTTCGT
Source organism: Actinomycetota bacterium (assembly GCA_012837825.1). Taxonomy (NCBI): domain Bacteria; kingdom Bacillati; phylum Actinomycetota; species Actinomycetota bacterium. The sequence continues at coordinate 1,491 of DUQM01000026.1, forward strand.
AATTGTGATTATATACGAACATGTGTTCGTGTCAAGATTTTTCTCTATTTTCTTTTAATAATAAGGAAATTTTGTTAATATAACGGATTATTATAATTAAGTGAAAGTTCTGAAATGTCTCAAATAACTGCTTATTTTTCTGAAAATATCGGAAAGATACTGTCTACCTTTTTTACTGCAATGACTCCCATAGGAGAATTAAGAGCATCTATTCCACTGGGTCTTGGTGTTTATAAGCTGGATATTTACAGCACTATAATATTCTCAATACTGGGCAATCTGATTCCGGCTGTGGTAATAGTCTATGCTCTGGAACCTGTATCAAAATTTTTAATGAAAAGATTTAGGATTTTTGACAGATTCTTCACATGGCTGTTTAACCGGACAAGAAAAAAATATTATAAGAAATTTGAAAAATACTCAGGTTTTGCATTAGCGACCTTTGTGGGTATCCCCCTCCCTGTCACAGGCGCATGGACCGGGGCAACAATTGCTTTTGTTTTCGGCATTCCACCTAAAAAAGCTGTTCTGGATATCTTTCTTGGAATACTTATGGCGGCGGCAATTGTCACTATTGTTTTTAAAACTGTCGGATACGTTAGTTTTATAACTGTACGTTAGTTTTACAACCAGGCAGTATTAGTATTATTTTCAGGATCTGATTCTGTTTAATAAAAAATCTGTATAGCTTCATTATTATTTGTTAAAATTGTTTTGCTTACAATATCTTTCTAAAAGATACAGGATAATTAATATTTATTATATTTAAGGAGGAAAAGTGGCTGAAATTTTTTATGACAAGGATATTGATATCAGTATTCTTGAAGGGAAAAAAATTGCAATAATAGGATTTGGAAGTCAGGGCCATGCCCATGCACAAAACCTAAGGGAAAGCGGACTGGATGTAATTGTCGGTGAACTTGAAGGAAGCAAGGCATGGAACTCTGCAAAAGAAAAGGGATTTGAGGTGTTTACTGCTGATAAAGCTGCCGAGCAGGGAGATATTATAACAATCCTGGTGAATGATGAATTGCAGAGAGATCTTTTCTACAGATATATAGCTCCCAACCTCAAAGCCGGCAATGTGCTTGCATTCGCACATGGTTTTAATATCCACTATTCACAGATAATCCCCCCGGAAAATGTTGATGTAATAATGATTGCGCCAAAAGGCCCGGGACATATTGTCAGAAGAATGTACACTCAGGGCAGCGGCGTTCCGTCCATAATTGCGGTGGAACAGGATTTTTCCGGAAACGGAATGAAAATAGCTCTTGCATATGCAAAAGGTATAGGAGCCGGAAGAGCCGGGATAATAACCACTACTTTTAAAGAAGAAACCGAGACTGATTTATTCGGAGAGCAGGCTGTATTATGCGGTGGATGCACTGAACTTATAAGAGCAGGTTTTGATACCCTTACAGATGCAGGATATCAGCCTGAAATAGCTTATTTTGAAGTACTTCATGAGTTAAAGCTTATTGTTGACCTCATTTACGAACATGGTATCTCAGGTATGAGATATTCAATAAGTGATACTGCGGAATACGGAGATCTTGTCATTGGTAAAAAAATAATTACAGATGAAACCAGAAAAAACATGAAGAAAATTCTCTGCGACATTCAGGACGGTTCTTTTGCAAAGGAATGGATACTTGAAAACAAGGCAGGAAGACCTGTGTTTAATTCTTTAAGAAAAAAAGAAGCAAATCACAGAATAG
>DUQM01000027.1 GCA_012837825.1 Actinomycetota bacterium
AACAAATAACCAGTCTTATTAAGCCGGTCTTATTAAAAAATTCTTTATCTTATTAAAAAATTTTTTAAAGACTGCAGTGTAAAAATCTTAAAACATCTATATTTTCCGGCAATTAATTGTATAAACGACAACAGAATTATCTTAAATACCGGTAAATAGCACTATATGCTACCCGTGAAACCACATCTGCGCCTGCAGAACTGTAATGCATCCCTTCACTAAGATTTTCGCCCGGATTCTGGTTCAGTGGATTTGCAACATCTATTACAGGAACTCCGTATCTGGCTGCAACATTCATAATTATCTGATTAAATACAGGCCAGCTACTTTTGCCTGAATGATATATCGGTCCTACGAGATTTAAAAATACCATTGCTCCGGTTCTTTTTGATTTTTCTATAAGCTGCTCAATGCTGCTTTGGAAACGTCCTGGATCGGAGCCTATATCGTTAGTGCCATAGGCAATAATGATGATTCCGGGATTTAAAGGTGCAATTGTGCTGTCGAAGCGGGCAAGACCCTGAAAAGACATCTCTCCGTTGACAGCGCTTCCTATTACATTATAACCGGAATCTGGAAAAGACGAATTTATCAGGCCGCCCAGTCTCTGAGTCCAATCGGATTTGTTTATCAATGAATCTCCCATTACAACAATATTTTTTCCTGGTGAAGATGTCGGAACAGAAGTCCTTGATCCGGATATTCTTACCTTGCCTGCCTGTATACCGTATTTACTGCATATGTTGGCAAACTCATCAGAATTAACAAAATTTGAAAAGACAAATTCTCTGGAAGAACCTGAGTTTAAAAGTCCCATCCAGTTTTCATATCCGCCCGGATCGGGGCTTCTGTCAAAAAATGCTTTGTACATTACAATAAGGAATTCATCATTGTTCAGATTTTTATTTATTAATTCGTCACTGAATATAAAACCGTAGGCAGCTCTGCCTCCCGTAATTCTTCCGGTCACCAGGTTATTCACCCAGTTAGCAAAGCCGTCAGGATCAGGATTGCGATCAAGACAGGTATTATAAAGTCTTGTAACAAATCCTTCCACCCCGGTACTGTTTTCAGCAAAAACAGATGAAGGAAATGCAAAAATAATTACTGAAAAGATAATAAAAACGGCTGAAATAATTTTTACTTTTTTTCTATTAAGCATACATACTCCATTTTAAATAATATTGCAAAATCCATTTATTTATTTTTGAAATATAATTAAATATAAAATTAAGTTTTCAGGAATAAAATTATAATACACAATTATTCATATTAGTAATATGTTTTTGGAAAAATTATTTTTTTATTTTCCATGAAACGATTGCCGGCATAAAGATATGAGACCGGCACCAGGCGCACAAGGATGCTCCTGAAGAAAATAAATCCGCCGGCGGGAAGCATGGTGCAGAAAGCAGGTAAGGAAACTGAACATATTTCCAAAATAAATACCGATAATAAAATGCCGGTAATATATATAAATTTGCAGAATAAATAGCTGCTTAAAACCTGGCTTTGCAGAATAAATAGCTGCTTAAAACCTGACTTTACAGAAGAAATAACTATTTAAAACCTGACTTTTTTCATTATATAATCAACAGCTTCTTCAGGATCGTCAATTATGGTGTAAAGTTCTTTATCGCAGGAATCTATTGTGTGGAATCTTTCAAGAAGCGTTCTGTCTATCCAGCCGGAAAATTCTTTCCAGAAGGGGCTTCCAAAAAGCACCAGCGGGAAATGCTTGATTTTATCAGTCTGCGAAAGTGTGAGTGCTTCAAAAAGTTCGTCCAGGGTTCCAAAGCCTCCCGGAAATATAATATAGCCTATGGAATATTTGATAAACATAAGTTTTCGCACAAAGAAATAGTGGAATTCAAGGGAAATATTCTGATAGTCATTTGGTTTTTGTTCCTGAGGAAGCTCAATGCTGCATCCTATGGAAAGACCTCCGGCTTCAAGAGCGCCTTTGTTGGCCGCTTCCATTATTCCCGGACCGCCTCCCGTAATGACCCCAAGCCCTCTTTTTACAAGAAGAGAAGCAGTATGTTCAGCAGCTTTATAAAATTCATTATCCGGTTTGGTTCTTGCTGAACCAAAAATTGAAATGCAGGGGCCAACTTTGGACAGAGTTTCAAACCCTTCAACAAATTCGCTCTGTATCCTTAAAACTCTCCAGGATTCCGTATTGGTAAATCCAAAATGTTTTGATTTCAGAAAGCCGGGCAATATCTGATCTTTATTTTCGTGCAAATACTTTTTCTTCATTTTTCCTGCTTTTTCCCTTTATTATATGGAACAAATATTATATTAATGAAGTTGAAATTCAAAAAAATACTGTCTGCATTATACTGCCTGTACTAAAATTTTTATGCCGAGCCTTAAAAATACTTAGAATTATCTCGACTATTTTCGGATCAAACTTGGTCCCCGAGCATCTTAAGATTTCATCCAGGGCTTCTTCTTCCCCTAAAGATTTTTTATATCTTCTTGGATGAGTCATTACATCAAAAGCATCCGCAACAGCAAGTATCCTTGAAAGAAGAGGTATCTGAGTATCTTTCAGGCCCTGTGGATATCCGGTTCCATCCCAGTTTTCGTGATGGCATAGAACATATTCAGAAATATGTACAAGCTGGGGAGAAGCTTCGCAGATATTGTATCCGATTTCCGGATGTTTCTTCATAATCATCCATTCCTGGTCGCTAAGTTTACCCTTTTTCGTCAGAATGGATTCAGGAATTGCAACCTTGCCTATGTCGTGAAGTCTTGAAAATACTATTAAATCATCAATCCGTCCAGGCGGAAGTTTTAATATTTCCCCGATTTTTGTGGCTATTTTTTCTATCCGGTTACAGTGTTCCTCTGTTTCATGGTTTTTTTCAAACAATGTTCTTTCAAGGGAAGAAATTATTGAACTTCTGAGACTTTTCTTCTCTGAAAGTTTTCTTTTATACATATTGTCTTCAGCTTTGTTTATTTTGTCCTTTATGTTCTGGGAAGGACTTGTTTTGGTAGATATCCCGAAAGATATGCTTATGGGTATATTTAGTTTCTTAACCCCGTAGCATTTTCTGGTTATTCTGTCTACCAGCTTTTGTGCAGTCTGTTTTGTTGTTCTGGGCAGTATTATTGCAAATTCATCTCCACCCCATCTTGCAACAATGTCATCCTTTCTTATGCAGGAATTTAAAAGCTCCACACATTTCTTCAAAAGCTCGTCGCCTTTTTCGTGACCGAATGCATCATTAATCAGTTTGAGGCTATTGACATCACCCATAACGATGCTTAACGGGAGCTGCCTTTCGGTATCAAGTCTTGCCAGCTCTTCTTCAAAGAATGCTCTGTTGTATAATCCCGTAAGCTTGTCATGAAAAGAAAGATATTTTATTTTTTCTTCGACTATTTTGATTTCAGTTATATCTCTTCCCACTCCGATAATTGAGCTTACTTTCCCGCCATTGCCAAAAACGGCTTTGTTTATCCACTGTATGACTCTTCTTTCATTATTGACAAACACTTCCTGTTCCGAGCAGGAAAAATAAGGGGGATTCTTGCATGCTTCAAAGGATTTTTTAACTGCAGTTCTTTCCTCAGGGCGGACTATAACATCAAAAAGGTTTTTTCCGATAAGTTCACTTTCAGATTTATTATAAAACCTGCAGTAAGAGGGACTTATAAACAGAAAATTCCCTGCCGGATCCAGCTCATCAATAAGATCAGTCTGGTTTTCAACAATAATTTTATATTTTTCCCGATTTTCCTTAAGCTGATTTTGTATTTTTTCTTCCTTGCTGATATCTTTTATGACAATGCAGTGATAGATTCTGCTGCCAAGCTTTATTGATGCTAATTTAAGAGAGCACTTCAGGAGAGATCCATCCTTTTTTATCATCATTATTTTCGGCAAAATAACAGGTACATCTGTATTTGTATTCTCTATTAATTTTTTAATCATTCCGGATCTCAGATTTTTTCTGATATCACTACCGGTTATTTCTTTTATTTTATAACCAAGGAGATTTGCAAATCTTTTATTGGATTCCCGTATCAGGCCTTTTTCATGGATAGCCATACCTTCTTCAGTGATTCTTTCAGCTACGATATATTTTTTTAAAATATCGAGGTATTTTTTCCTGAATTTTTTTATTTTTACAAGCCCGTCTCCGGACTCTTTGATTTTACCGGTTTTATTTGTGGTTATTTCCATAATATCAATATAATATCTGGAACTGGTATATTTCTTAATTTAATAATTTATTAGTATTAGCATAAACAAAAATAAATTCAATAGAAAAAGTAAAAAAACAAAAAATCAAGCACATTTCCGGATAGAAATCATCGAGAAATTTTTAAAAAGAAAATTGTTTTTATTATAATGAATTTAAAAATTTTTGATTGAATATATATTTACAATTAATTGAATCAGATTATTCAGATGCAGGAAAAAAAGGTAAGAAAAATATTTAACAGTATTTCTTTTAGGTATGATGTGGCAAATTATTTTATCAGCCTGGGAGTGGAGAGATACTGGAGATTAAAATTTTTAAAGATGATATCCGGAAGTGAAAAGAAGGTGCTTGATGCATGTTGCGGGACAGGATATTCAACTATCGGCATTGCAGGCAGAATTAAAAACGATGCAGTGATTTATGGTATTGATTTTTCCGGTGAAATGCTTGAAATTGCCCGGTCAAAAGCAGAAAGATATCTGTATTATGCAGGCAGGGGACAGAATATAAAAATAAGATTTTCGGAAGGGGATGTAACCTGCCTTGACTTTGAAGATGGACTTTTCGACCTTATAACAGTGGTATTCGGTATCAGAAATGTAAAAGACAGGAAAAAGGCCCTGGAGGAGTTCCATAGAGTATCTTCAGACAAAAGCCGATTATTAATTATGGAGTTCAATTATCCGCAGAATAAATTTATAAGGAATATTTATGATTTTTATCTGAACTTCGTAATGAGCAATCTTGGAGCTATGATAACAGGCAATAAAGAAGCTTACAGTTATCTGGCTGAATCCATCAGGAACTTTACAGGTGTTACTGATTTCTGCAGGATTATAAAAGATGCAGGGTGGCAGATATTGAAAGTCAGATCCATGACTTTCGGTGTATGTACAATTTATTATGCAGGAAAATAATTTGGTTTAAAAATATTGCAATTTTTAGATAATAATATTAAATTAAACATTGCTTTTATATTATTTTTATAAATACGACTCAATTTTTCATTAATCTGTATTTTTCTATAAATTAAATAATCAATATAAAAAAAGTCTGTTCAACGTATTGGGAAATGCTAAATATTTATAAAACAGATCTGGTAACCGGTGAAACAAGGGAAGCAGATAAAATTGAAAAGGGATGCTGGATATTTCTGAAAGATCCTTCAGAAGCGGAAATTGAAAAAGTTTCGGCT